>JAOZNS010000201.1 GCA_029933635.1 Candidatus Zixiibacteriota bacterium
ATTTAACCAATAGAGGCGGACATTATGCCCCTGTCTCCTCAATTCTGCCATTAGTTTTTGGGCTTTAATGGTAGACCCCAATGAACCCTCATAAAGATCATACAAGTAATTAAAATAGACAATTTTCAAACGATTAGGCATTTGAGTTAAAAATGACCTCTTGGTAGACCTTCTTGGTTTTGTCGACGATGGCAGAAAGTTCAAAGCGCGTAGTAGCAATTTCTTGGCCCCGCCTGCCCATTTCCCTGGCAACTTCAGGGTTTCTCAGAACAGAAGTAATGGCCTCAGCCAAACCTGAAATGTCCCCATACTCCACTAAAATTCCGGATTTTCGATCTTCAACTAGAAAAGGGATCCCTCCAACTCTTGTAGCAACTACCGGCTTCCCGGCAGCCATCGCCTGTTCCACAACCATAGGGGAGGACTCCTCTATAGAAGGTAGGATAATTGCCACACACTCTTCAAATTCTCTGTATAATTCTTTATCGGATATTCGCCCCTTGAAAATCACATTGGCACCTAAGTTGTTATCTTCTATGTAATCCTGTAGGAGTTTATAATATTCAGGTTCGAAAACCTTCCCTACTATATTAAGTTGTATATCAGGAATATTCTTCTGAATCAAGTGGACAGCCTTAAGCAGATTCAAAATACCTTTCCTGGTGCGAATCATCCCCACGAAAAGGAGTCGATTGGGGACGGTTTTATCTTTCAATTGAAAGAAAACCTCGTCAACGGGGTTGTCAATATGATACATCCTGGCAGAGGTGTAACTGCGGATCATTTCTTCCACATAAGGAGAGATTACTACGATATGTTTGACAGCCTTTAAGGTGTTCCGTTCAAAAAAGGTATTAAAAGAATATTTGACCTTGTTGAATTGCCTCACCCAAAAACCGAGACTCGGCTCATCTATCTTTCCTTCTTGGGAGAGAATGCCATGTACAGTAAGGAGCACAGGATATCGGACATTTCTGACAGCATACCCATACACATCTGTCCCGTGGACATGCACAAGGTCGGGATTGATCTGTCTTAAGGTATTTCGAATCCACTTACGCTCCGGATAATATAAACTGAGTCGATCCATATCCCGATCGTAATCGATGGTGATGATATGAATATCTACAAATTTTTTAAGCCCTTTAACCAAATTTTGGATAACTGCCTGAATCCCTCCGGTAGTTTTGGAGGGGTCTAACGGATAAGGCCCGACAATAGCTACCCTAATTCTTTTTTCTTCTGCCAAAATCATTGATGATTTAAAAGATCACTATACTCATATTTGATAAGGGATTCAAGCCCTTTGTATATACCAAATTTGGGTTTCCAACCGATTAAGTTCTTTATTTTTGAAATATCAGCAACAAGGTGGAGCCGGTCGCTCTTCCGCTTCCGTTGTTCATCTTGCTTAATTTGGATATTGAGCTCACAGATTTTACCCACAATATCTACAAGTTCCTTCACGGAGTACTCCTCCCCCGTTCCGACATTAAAAACTTCAAAGGAATCGGACGAATTCTCGGCTATCGCGATTAAAGCATCCACTACATCATCCACATAGATGTAATCACGCTTTGGGTCCAAATTTCCCAATTGGATTTCTGTGCCATTTTGAAGTTGCTCGAGAATCGCAGGGATGACGTGGGGATTGGTCTCATGGGGACCATAAATGTTAAATAATCTTGCTACCACGCATGGTACACCTGTTGATTCATGGAATGTCCTCACTAAATGCTCCCCGAAATACTTGGTATTACCATAAATGTCACAAGGGAATATGGGATCATCTTCAAAATTTAGAGTGTCTTTGATAGGATAGACTGCTGCAGAGGAAGCGAAGATGAATTTTTCTATTTCAATATTTCGGCATGCTTCCAAAACGGCTTCCGTGCCTGCCACATTGACCATTACTGTCTCAATGGGGTTAGCATTGCAGTAGGGAACGTAATGAATGGCAGCCAAGTGATAAATCGTCGAGGGTCTAAGCTCAAGGAGGCTTTTTTTCAAACGCTCTATATCTAAGAGGTCAGCGGTTACCACTTCTAGTCGTTCATGTTTTGATGGAAGAAATTCCCTTTTCCCCGTGGAAAAGTTATCGTAAACTATTACTGTTTTCCCCCTTTTCAGGAGCTTTGAAGTCAAATGTGACCCCACAAATCCCGCTCCCCCGGTTACAAATGCTGACTTATTTTCCATTGAAAATCACCCTTTTTGTGATACTTTTTGGCTTGCTGTGGATAATATTCTTTTAGCTCGTAGTTGAATTTGATATTTTAAATTTATATAGTACAGCCCCACCACCACCCCTGCTAATAGCCAAAATGTGTTTAATATTTGGTGTATCCGATAATCAGGACCTCCCATAAATTCAATCAAAAGAGCTAAGTAACCGAATATAACTCCTTTACCCAGATTTGAAATCAAGGAGCTTTTTGATTTAGCTACTTTGAGCCCAACTTTTAATATAGCTGCAACCACAAGTAGATATAAGACCAATCCTAAAATGCCTATCTCTGCAGCAATTAGCAAATAAGAATTGTGGACATTTTGTTTAAGGTCATCGTAATCGAACGAACCGTCAGAGACAACAAAAAAACGGACCCATTTAATGTAACACCCTAACCCGGTACCAAAGATTGGTTTAGCTTTAATCATCCGTACAGCGGTTTTGATTAAAGGCATCCTTATTTTAGAAGAATCAGTACTAACCCTAGTATCTTCAATAAGACGTTCATAAATTTTGGGTGAATATTTGATCAAAAAGAAAGAGCCAAAAACAATAGCCATAATCAAGGGAATGGTTTTGATATATCTAAATTTTTTTTGGATAACATCAATGCTCAACATAATAGCCATTGATAAGATAAATCCTACCCAAGGTCCTCGCGCAAATGTTGAAAAAAGAGCGGCAGCTGAAAAAACGAAGACAGCTCCATAAAATAGAGTCCTATTTTTACTCTGAGTATGTTGAAACATAAATAATCTAAAAACTACAGGAACAATTAATATTAAATAATCCGCAAACATTACCGGGTGCACAAATAGCCCATAGGATCTATAATATCGAAACTGAGGTTCTTCGAAAAAAGTTAATCCCAAAGGTCCCATCCGCCACTGACAAACTCCTATAACACTATGCATAAAAACAGCAAGTAACAGACCTGTCACCACTGTGCTGATATCTTTTCTTGTATTTAGATAATTGAAAACCGCAATGAAGATTAAATAGGCTCTTATAAATTTGGCGACTTCATTAAAAGACCATCCTTGCATCCAACTTGTATTTAACGAAACAACGATACACCAACCAATAAAAAAAAGGTAGATACCACTGACTTTTTTAGGTAAAAAGGTGAAATTCTTAAAAGTTGCAATTTCGAGTATCAATAGGACTATCAGTGGAAAATCGACCAGTAAGATACCGTTGTAATGATATAAAATTATGCCATTTCTCAACGATGAAAAAATTATAAGTAAGATAATCGCCAGCTTTATTTTCTCTTTAACAACAAAAATACTACCCCCAGTTAGTAAACCTAGGAAAAGAAAAAATAGAAACTTTGTATCCATTTCTTGTGCTTATCTCAATAATCTGAAGTTGTTACTAAATTCTTTTTCCAAACAGGAAAAACAGATTTAAAAACACATATTATTCCAAAAGCTGCAAAGACAATAACGTAAACATCAAGAGGAATGCGATATCTTACACTGGTCAGAAAGAGCGAGTAACCCAAAGAGAATGATAACATCAAAAATAAAAGTAAGAGGGTTTTCTTGTTATGAAACACAGATTTTATAATTCCAAATAAAGCAAATGGTAGAAGCAACCCATAAGTTAATAAACTAATTATTTTGGTTTTTAATGTAGTGAACCTATTCTCACTAATCGTATTAGGATAGAGACGCCAGTAGTTGAAAAACTTTATTATATAGAGTTTGACAAATTGCATTGGCTTGTTTCTTATGAAGTTAAAACTTTCGCGATAATAAACACGATCTTTTTCTATCTTTGATAGCCCTTTTAATTTTTGTCTGAGTTCCTGCGGAATATCATCAGGGCCCGGGCGGTTAACCCCATCGAAATAGGGATTATTACCTTGCCAAAATGCGTGTCCTCCCTCCGTAGTAACTAAGACAAATTGTCCATAGTGTAATGAGTTTCTTATGCTCCAGGGCGCTACCACCATCAAAGTGACTACCATCAATATAGTAGAATAAGCAGCAACCTGTTTAAGTGTGAACTTTCTCGATAGAAGAAACCATAGGGGGATCATGGGGAGAAAAAATAACACCGTTGGAATAGCAAGAAGGGATAAACCTAATGCAACCCCTGCTAAAATCAAACAGCTTTTCTGCCCATTATCATAAAATCGCAAAAGGAAAAAAATCGCCAGTGCCAAAAGAAGCATAAAAAGAGCAGTAGGATATAACGCTCCGGTTACATAAACGAAATAAGGATAAAAAACAGAAATAAACCCTGCTAAAACACCCACATTTCGATCAAAAACCCTTGTACCGACCAAACACACTATGATAGATGTAAGTGCTCCCAAGAGGACCTGTGCCAGGCGCGCAGCTAAAATATCTGCTCCAAATATCGAATAAACACCTAACAAAAAAAAGGGCTGTAAAGGAGCAAAGGCTGTCGATCCATATCCCTCACCCCGAAGCATGCTCCGGGCAATGGCATCATATTGAATTTCGTCGTACCATACCAATTGATTTTCCAAGGCCGCCACAAAGAGCAAACGTACTATAAACGCCAAACTAAAAATAACAATAAGAAGTCTTTTCTGAGTGTGAACAATTTTCGAAAGACAATACATCAGTTCTACTAATTTGTGTTTGATAGTTTCGCTTCCAGATCTTCAAGCTTCTTTCTCAACAAGGCTAAATCCT
>JAOZNS010000202.1 GCA_029933635.1 Candidatus Zixiibacteriota bacterium
GAGTTTATTAGATTCGGACTTAAGTAAAGCGAAGGAGGTCTATAATACTTGGGAGCATATATTCAGGTTGGGAAGTGTGCAGGGCAAAGAGGATATTGCGTTATCTTTAGCTGAGTTCATTGCTTTCCCAAAGCTTTCTCTTTATGATAAGCATTCAAAAATCTTACTTAGATACATTTTGGATGGGAAAATAAAACATGAACATCTCTATTCGCCAACCAGCATAAAGGAGGTGATGAAACATGTTGAAGCTTGATGAGGTTTATTCAAATCAGGCAGTAGAAGCCTTTGGGTTCGCTCTACGATTAGCATTAAGAAAAGACGAAGACTATGCTTCATTGATTGAATTAGAGAATGCGGAGACCCCAGAGGATTTTTCGGAAGTAGTCAAGAAGTTTCTAAGACGATATGAATCTAATGCTAGGAAGTACGAAAAAGAATCTGGCAAAGGAGCCTTTCGTCCAACAGAAAACCATTTGGATGACCTTATGAAGTTGGCCCAGGAAAACACTAGACTTGTCCGAGCCGCTTTAATTTCACATGCCTTAGTGAAGTCCACCAAAGAGAAAGAGGAAGGAGAGTAAAATGGGCAATAATAGCAAGATCTATGAAATTGCCATTTTGGCTAAAGCAACTTGGAATCTACATTCTTTGAATAATGAGGGAACGGTGGGTAACGTAACCGAGCCCAGAACTATAGTCTTGGCAGATGGCACCAAGACTGATGGCATCTCCGGCGAGATGCTTAAACACATTCACGCCCAGAATTTGTGGGTACTTGAAGGTGACAAGAACAAATTGTGTGAATCATGTAAGAATTTAGAACCAATGCGTGCAGATGGCTCCAAAGTTGTGAGGGGTGAGAAAACCCCTTCGGGCGCGGTGAAGAAATCTCTCAAGGGGTGCATGATCTGTGATCTTCATGGTTTTCTGGTGCAAAAGCCAACCGTTGCTCGACCTTCAACTGTCGAATTCGGCTGGGCATTAGGTGTTCCACAGGTGCATAGAGACATACATCTTCACGCAAGGCATGCAGTAGGTGAAAAAGCGAAACCAACAAAAGAAGAACAACAAAATCAAAAGGAAGAAAGACCCGAAACCGCACAGATGGTTTATCACCGTCCAACTCGCTCAGGTGTCTATGCCATTATCTCCATTTTTGCGCCTTGGCGGATAGGTTTGAATAATGTCAACTATGATTATGAAATTGACCAGGACATAAGAAAACAGAGATACCTGCTTGCTCTCAGAGCATATCAAGGGATGTTTTCTCGACCAGATGGTGCAATGACCTCAACCCGCTTGCCTCATTCAGATGGATTTGAAGGGTTAGTCGTTATATCTAGGACTAACTTCCCAGTTCCGGTCATCAGTCCCTTAAAACAAACCTATCAAGAGGAGATGGAGAAAATAGCTCAAAAGATTTCTGGTTTAGAAATCCAAAAGTTCGGTGACCTGTCGGGATTTGTAGAGAAGCTCGATAACATATCCAACTCTGATCTTTATACGTTGATTAAGCCTGAAGAAAAGAAGAAAATCTGAAAGGAGACAAAATGAGTTGGATCTGCGCTGAGCTTGAATTTGGGAGTCTTTTTTCTTATAGAATCCCTAACTTCTCGCCTTCTTTTGCTCTTTCCTCGCCAGTTCCTGGACCATCAGCCGTGAGGATGTCTTTAGTTTCCACTGCAATCGAAGTAACCGGCAGCGTTGACTTCGGAAAAGAATTATTTGATTTGGTCAAAAAAGCAAGATTGGAGATTGAGCCTCCCCAAGGCGTGGCTATTTCGAAGGTTTTGATAAGACGCCTGAAAAAGAAAAAAGGTAAAGATGCTTTAGAAAGAACCTTTGGTATAAGGGAATATGTGCTTTTTGATGGGCCTTTGAGACTCTTCTTAAATATTGAAAACCAGAGTCAGAGAATCAAGCAAATTCTGCTGAATCTTAGACGAATCGGAACCACTGATTCTCTTGTTTTTTGTAGAAAGTTGTCAGAGGAGGAACCGGATTTTGGGAATTGCTTAAGAAAGCTTGAGGATAATCCACTGCAATTGGGTAATTTTTCGCGAAGATTGGTTCTCCCTCTCAATGAGATCAACAAAGAGGTGACTTTCGACCAAGTGAACATTTATGCAAGACGATCAACAAGAGAAAAGCCATTCATTCAAGGATTATATGTATTCCCTCTAATAATGATAAAGAAAGGTGAGAACTGGGTCATCTATGAGAAAGTGCCGTTCGAGAAATAATCCTAATTTTGAGGATTTGCATGCTCTCTTTGGTTATCTCCAATTTTGGTTCTTTTGTGGGTAAGAAGTCTGAGCGGATGGTGGTTTATCAGGGGGAGGAGGTCATCGAGGAGGTGCCCTTCTTCCGCCTAAGTGAGATCGTCATCGCCAAATCTGGTATCTCCTTCTCTTCAGACTTTTTGCATGAAGCGGTCGAAAGAGGCATTCGGGTAAGCTTTCTAGATTCATCAGGGAAACCTTATGCTATGATTTCTTCCCCTTATCTCACCGCAACGGTTATCACCAGACGTGCCCAGATCGAATCTTTTGGAGATGAACGCGGGGTGATCTTTGCCAAAATCATCGCTGTTGGCAAGATCAGAAATCAGATGAATCTATTGAAATATTTCTCCAAATATATCAAGATAAGCGATCAGCAAAATGTGCTTCCTCAATTGGACGGGATCGTCAAAAAAATAAACAATTCAGTGCGGAAGATAGGCGAGATACATGGCAGTAAGGTGGACGAGATCAGGGAAGCGATTTTGGGCTTGGAGGGAAATGTGGGTAGGGAATACTGGAAAGGGGTCAAACTCCTTCTGAAAAAGACCAAATTGAAGAAAAGGGAACATAAAGAAGCAAAAGAACCGATTAATGCCCTCCTGAATTATGGCTACGGAATTCTCTATGCCAAAATCTGGGGAGCGTTACTTAACGCCGGGTTAGAACCTTTCGCCGGTTTCGTTCACGTGGACCGCCCGGGAAAACCTTCTTTAGTCTTGGATTTTATTGAGGAATTTAGACAGCCAATTGTGGATCGCACCGTGATCGCTTTGGTCAACAAAGGGAGTCCGGTTGAAATGGAAGATAATCTCTTAAGCACCAAAACCCGAAATCTTTTGGCTGAGAAAATTTTGGAGAGGTTAGAAAACAAAATTGAATTTGAAGGTAAAAAGCACAAGCTCAAATCAGTGATCCAGATGCAGGCAAGACATTTGGCTATGTTTTTCCGTGGGGAAAGAAAATATAAATGTTACAGGTTCAGATGGTAAAAATGATTTGCGGAGCTTAATAGAATTTTTGTATTTTAGAATCAACCATCTGTTTGGAGAAAGGTAAGATATGAGTTTCGTTCCGGAACTGCATGATATAGGAAAGCTTCTTGATAATAAGTCTTTGAATAAGGAGCTGAATACTGAATTTATAGGGCATTGTTTTAAAATCAAGAAAGATGGTAAAGAGTTGCCAATAGATTTTAATTCAATCGGATTCCCGGAGGCTAAGAGTGAGAATTGGAGAGCCATTCATGAACATATGCGGACAACCTCAAAAGATAAAGACATAATATTACTTGTAGTTGCCGACCATATGGCATCTTCCCATAGGATGCTAACCGAAAAGGAAAAAGAAAATGTAAAGAACCTTACAAAAGAGGAAAAGATCGAAGTCTATAAGATTTGGCATTCCAAAAAGAAGAGAAAAAAGTTAGAGTTGATTGATAATCGGACGAAATTGCTGAAGCTTTTTAAATTTGTCGAAGAATGTAAATCCGGGGAAGAACTTTTTTATCATAAAGAGTATATAAATATCTTAAGGCAGTGTCCTGAGGACAAAACCCCGCCTTTGAATATCATCTCCTTATACTCTCATATGCAGGTTACCGGAAAGATCTTTCGATTTATCAACAAGTATTACCCAAATAGGCCTTTAACGGGACCTCTCGATGCTGAAAATACTTGGAAAGTGAAACTGGTGCTGTGTTCCATAAAACTCCCGCACTTTTTTATAGCGACAAGGGATTTGGGAATATTCGGACTACTGGAGAATGGTCTAAAGGAAGTCGTCAAAATAGACAATGTGCTATTTCAGGCGGGAGATCAACTGCTTCTGCTTTTGCCCGAGGGGCAGGATCAAAATGTTTTGCGCGACACGCTCTATCCATTATTCACCCAATATGGAATGATTGTGGATTATGAATTAGCAACCATCAATTTGGGTGACGCGTATCCAATTCCCAGCATTATAAGGGATCGAGAAAAAAAGACGCTAGAAGAGAAACTTAAAAAGAATATGTATCCAAAAACTAAGGAGAAGTTAGTTGAACAGTTTTTTGAAAAATTTTATACCAAGAACATATATCCACCGATGTCGAGCACAAGCACTCCGCGGCTTTGTGAAATTTGTCAGTTGGAGCGTGCTAAGGATCCGAATATTTTAAGTGAGGCGGAGAAGAGATTAGTAAGTGACCAGAAAAGTGGTATCTTAGAATATCTTGGGGAAAGGTGTTTAAATATTCGCAAGAAGAGCCAACCTCTTTTGAATTTATCCAGTTGGACTGAAGAAAGAGATGTGAGCACCTGCTGGATCAAAATTTCGTTATGTTTAAGCAAATTGATTAAAGCTTTAAATGAGCTCTTTGTAAAATACAGGAAAAAACTTGGAGTCAATGATGTTTTACCTCCACCCGAGATAAGATTTTCATTGTTATCTGAATTTAACTATGAATATCAGCAATTCATTGAGCTTTTTCAGCAAAGACTGAAACTTCAGTTTGGAAAAGAGTCACTTGAAAGAATCCTTCCTGATCTTTTGATAGTAAAGATCTCAAAATCGCAACAGATATTGGGGATTTTGGATAATTACT
>JAOZNS010000203.1 GCA_029933635.1 Candidatus Zixiibacteriota bacterium
TCTCCTCAGCCCATCTTTGTTGGTTCTCCTGCTTCCAAGGACCCCAGTCCTTGGGGAAGCCAGATGAATTAGATATCCACCAGTTGAAGGAATAGTTAAGTGCTTTGGGCGATCTTACCACCCGCACACCGGTTACTCCAGTTGGACTGACCGGAGTAAAAATCCTCTCCCCTTTCAGCCCATGACCATCATTATCAGCTATCCAGGCTAAGTTGACCGTATCCGTGCAGTCCCACTCCTCTCCGGGATCTGTTACCACATGCTTAAAGCCACAGATGTCGTCTTGAGCTCCAAATTCGCCATAGGGATTTTCATCCTTGTGTCCCACGTCGGCATCCACATAAAGCCCCATATACATGTCCTTTATCTTCCTGACCCCAATGTTTTTTACAAAAAGATCTATCAGCACAAAGTCCTCGGCATATTCATAGCTCCATGAATAACTCTGCTGAGTGATTTGAAGACCCAGAGGAAAATGTTTACGGTTGTCGAAGGGATCCTGCTGTTCCGGCGAGAGAGGGATATCGGCGGAGGTGTCGGTATATGTTGCAATGATGTCCTGTTCCGAAAAAGCCTCCGGACTGTAGCATGGGGCGTTTATTCTGGTGCTTCTTTCCTTTATAGTTCCTGCCTCTCCAGAGTCGGGCCAGAACTCATGGATCCAGCGCCATCCATCGCATCCCACCGATACATAGGGATGATCATCCACCTTAGCTCCGATCCATAACCCACCCCAGAATAGATACTCTATCCTTGAGCCGGCAGGATATTCGGCGGACGGCGCCAAGACCTCCTCATCCGGATTAGGATTGAAACAGCCACCTTTTGACTCTCTGAGATCGTAAAGCGGATGTCCCTGTCCATTTCCGAAAAACCCCCAATTGCTCACGCAAAGGTGCAAAAGACCTACTCGATGCACCCGAGCTTGCACATTCGGGTAAACTGCAGTGAGCTTATAGTAAGGTCCCTGTTGATTTTGATCTCCCTGGTAAGGTAATATGGTAGCCATCCCATCAGTGGAGAAGACACAGAACAAGATGAAAAAAAAGCTGAAAACCCTCCAGATTTTAAGTTTTCCCTTTTGAGTCATATTTTGATTGCTCATAAGTTTGCCTCCGCGAGGATACCAGTTAAAGCTGAAACCGATTCTTCCGCAAATGCTAATTCATCGATTTACAAAAATAGTAAATATCTGCCCGCACATCAAGACTTTTTTATCACACAAGCCCAAAAAACGCAAAAGAAGCTTCTACAAAGCTTTTTTCCCATTATGAGAATCTTTTAAATGGGATTGCATGGTCTTTGAGCTCGATGATATACAGAAGGCTGGCTTCTCCCCAAAAGCCAGCCTTCTCCCTTCAGATCGCCACATTTTCTTCATCCTATCACGTTTCTTATATGCAACAGTTGTGCCGAACACTCTGGGAAGAAGGAAAAATACGCGACCTTGTAAGTTCTTTTATAATATTGAGTAACGCCCCCAGCTTGTAGCGTCTTTAGAAAACTTGTAGTCTGGCAAATTCACTTTCGCGGAGTTTAGCGACATAGTAAGTTTCAGAACCCGTTGAAAAAATCTCAAATTATTGTTATTCAAAAAAATATTAAATTCGCCACAAGTTACGAGTGGGGATAGAAAAATGGTGCTTTAGTTCATAAGACGAGATGAATCATCTAAAATGCAATCGTCTGCTTTTCCTGGATGACGAAGACCCGCCTGGGATAACATCCAGCAGAAGTACTGTGATTCTTTGAAGTGTAAAAAGCCCCAGTTCTGTGGATAAGAACTGAGATTTTTCTTTCAGACCGGAGACCCGACAAATCAGTTGAGATTCTTTGAAGCTAAGGGAGGCGCAGATATTTTATATTTCTTCATCTTATTTCTGAGGGTGGCTTCGGGGATACCTAAGAGCCGGGCGGCTTGTAGCTTAACCCAGTTGGATTGTTTTAAAGCTTGGATAATTTTCTCCTTCTCAAATTCTGCCACCTGGTGAGATAAAGTTGCTTCGTTGGAGAGAACCTGATTATTTGTTGAGGAATGCACCCTTTCTGACAGAAATGCAGATGGGTCTTTATCACCCACAGCCAGAACCGCCATCCGTTTTATCTCATTTTCAAGCTCCCTCACGTTTCCGGGCCAGCCATATTCTGAAAATCTTTTAAGGGTCCCGTTACTCTCAAATTCTTTTATTCTCTTTTCCTCCACTCCATATTCTTTTAAGAAATGCTTGACCAGAGGGGGGATGTCTTCTTTTCGCTCCCTTAAAGGAGGAATCTTTATATTAAAGGTATTCAGTCGGAAATATAGATCCTGGCGGAATTTCCCCTTTTTTACTGCCTCCTTTAGATCCTCAATGCTGGAGGAGATTATCCTTACATCAATTTTTCTTGGTTTGGTTTCGCCCAATCGGTTGATCTCTTTTTCCTCTATAGCTCTTAATAATTTCACCTGTGTAGATGTTGGAATATCCTCCACCTGATCTAAGTAAAGTGTTCCGCCTTCCGCCTCTTCGAAAAGTCCAGGCTGATCCTTATCTGCTCCGGTGTAAGCGCCTTTCTTATGCCCGAAAAGCTCATTCTCCAGAAGGCTTTCCGGAAGGGCAGCACAGTTTATGGCAACGAACCTTTTGTCCCTTCTTCTGCTGGAGAAGTGAATAGCTTTGGCAAGCAAATCCTTTCCGGTTCCGGTCTCTCCCTCCAAAAGGATGCTTATGTCATAATCCTTCATCTGCTTCAGCTTTTCTATGATCTCCTGCATCTCAGCATTTTCTGTCACAACATTATCGAAGGTCATCTTTCCGTTGGATTTGGCAATCATGCTGGATTTAAAGAGAGCTTCATCAATCGAACGCTGCAAATTTTTAACCTGACGAAGCTCTTTTTGATCATTAGATGCCTTAAAAAGTCTCTCTGCCTCGGCTAAAAAGACCTGGGCTTTGCCGTAATCTTTCTCATTTGCCAGAAGGTCACCGATGGCTAAATTAACCTGACCCAGATAATATCTTGAGCTTAGCTCCCTGAACAAACTTTCCGCATTGCTCAAAAACCCCAATCTTTTGTAGTAGTCAAATGCATCAGATCGACCAGCTTCCAGATAGCTTTTGGCTAATTCATATTTTGCTCCTACCTGCTGGAGATAAGAAATACTGGTATTGAAATATTCGGAGGATTTTTCCTTTTCGCCTTTGGCTGAATAAATCTGCCCTAAGATTCTATATACCGCCCCCTCTTCAATCTTTTCACCCAAGGATTTGGAAACCTCTAGGGACTTCTGGCAGAGGGCAAAGGCTTTATCATATTCTGTTTCGGCCATCTTTAGCTCAGCTAACAAACGATATGTTTGACTAATCATATCTCCCTCTGGTACAGCTTTTTCCCATAGATTAATAATCTGAAGATAATGAACCTCTGCATTCCCAAATCTTCTTTGTTCGAAACACAGCGTTCCCATGTATTCATGGAAGATGACGGTTTCTCTCAGGAAATTGTGTCGCTGAGCAAGCTCAAAAGCAGAGGAAAGATAAATCTTTGCTTGGGGGAATTGCCTTTTTAAGAGAAGAATGTAACCCAAAGACAACTGATCTCGGCACAGGCTAATAAACTCTCCCTTGGTTTTATTTGCTTGGAGGCTTAGTTTAACCTGTTCTTCAGCCTGCTCCCAGTTTCCCAACAGAGTGTTGATTCTGCCCAAATTACCAGAGATTTTTGCCTCCATCAAGGAATCGTTGATAGAATGGGCAAGTTCCTTAGCTTCGATGAGATACTCGGTCGCCTTCTTCAACTCGCATTTGGTAAAGAGTATACGAGCAATTATATTGTTGCATCTTACGATGGACGAGTAATCCCGCACCCGACGGTAAGTGGTGATGGCATCCCGAATATGAATCTCAGCGTTTTTCAAATCTCCCAATCCCCAGTGAATTCTTCCTAAGATATCTTGAATCTGCGCCACCTTTTTGTTCTCGGAGGTATCTTTGAACGTTTCGAATGCAAGGTCGGCTTTTGCTTTTGCCTCTTTGTATTTTCCCAGATTATACAGGCATAAAGATGCCTGATATGCTAAATCACCCTTTTCACCGGGCGATAAATCAACTTCTCGGCGTGTTTCCAGCTTTTCGATCTCCTTTAGCGCTTGGGAAAATTCCCCTTGCTTAATCATAAACTCCACCGATTTATTCAGAGCATCCAAAGGAGATGTTATGTTCCTTCTTGGACTTTCCATCTCTCTCACCTTGCCGAACTAATTAGTCGCCGTTTCTATATCTGTGGGTAAATCTTTGCCCTTCCATCTGCTGTTTGACCACATACCGGACGTAGAATTGAACCACAAAGTTGATAAAACCGGGAGCCGGAAAGAATTCAGGGATTCCGCCTCCATAACCCGGACGATAAAGGGTCGGAGTGTAAATGCTTCGGCTTGACTCACCCCAGGGATGTCCTTGAACCACTATTGGACCAAAATTCTTACTTTTCAGCCCCCAACTTGAAAATGCTGGTCCGGCGAAGCTAAGCAAAAGCACCACCATCAGGGCAAAAGCTACACTTTTGCGTTTCATCTTTTTTCACCTCCTGAAAACAAAAGACACTTTGAGCTACTCGATTGAGATTGCTCTCCCTAAACAAATATTGCAAAAACTGCGCCAGAAAAGGCGTATGACCCATTTTTTTCTTGCCTATTAACGCGTTGAATCGTAATAACTTATTTAAGACTGCATGACAAAAGTCAATATTCGCAAAAATAAAAATAACATATTCGCAATGTATTGCGTGTGTCCACTTAAATAGAATTAATTAACGCCCATAACTTATTACGGCTTAAAGTA
>JAOZNS010000034.1 GCA_029933635.1 Candidatus Zixiibacteriota bacterium
TAACCCACTAATTAATTAGTGGGTTAACCGGCATAATGTCGAGGTCTTTTTTAAAATCATCCCGGACTTAGATGATCAGAGAAGTGGTTATCAAACATCCCCTTCCCGGTCGAAACTCTTCTTGAGAATCTTCCCCAGTCACATGAGAAGCTGGGAATGGTTAGTAAAAAGGTTTTTTGACGCTTTGATTTCTCTTTTGCTCCTGCTGATTTTCCTCCCTATATGGGCTACAATCGCCTTTATGCTTGCCATCACTTTTAAAGCCAATCCGTTGGTTAGGGAGAGGTATGTGGGTAAGATGGGGAGAAAGCTTCGGCTTTATAAATATCGAGTCGCCCCCCATCTTTCCGGAAGTAAAGACAGACCTCCCAAAAGCCATCCTTGCTGGCTGGGGCGCTTTCTGAAAAACTCAGGTCTGGATAAAGTTCCAGCTCTTCTCAACATCTTAAAAGGTGAGATGAGCCTAGTGGGTCCAGAGCCCTTAAGACCCGAAACGTTTGAGAGTCTCTCAAACACTTTGCCTTTTTTGCCGAAAAGGTTAAGTGTGAAGCCGGGTCTTTTTAACCTAGCCAGAATAAGAAGAAGGTTCAAAGATTACGCCGATATGGCCAAAGAAAATTTGCAGGATGATCTTTTTTATCTGGAGAACATGTCTCTTCTTTTCGACTTAAGGATAATCATGGGAGGAGCGGCATCTTTTTTAAAAAAACGGCTTATTTAAGGAAAAGGATAAATTATGCTGGATCTTAGATTCATCCGAGAAAACTCAGATATGGTGAGGGAGGCTATAAAAAACAAAGGTGAGAAGGCAGATGTCGATCTCCTTTTGAGTCTGGACAGAAAAAGAAGATCACTTCTTATGAAGGTAGATGAGCTGAGACATCAAAAGAATGTGGTCTCAGAGAAGATAGCCCAGATGAAGAAAGAAAACCGGGAGATCCGCGCAGAGATTGAGGAAATGAGAAAAGTCTCCGACCAGATTGATGCTTTGGATGAGGAGCTAAAGGAACTTGAGGAAAAGATAAAGAGGCTTCTTCTGAGTGTTCCCAATATTCCGCATGAGTCCGTGCCCATAGGTTCGGATGAGGATTCAAACGTTGTGATAAGAACCTGGGGAAAGCCTCCCCGATTTGATTTCGAACCTCGTCCCCATTGGGAGCTGGGACAGATTCTCGGAATTTTAGATTTGCCCAAAGCCGCCAAGGTGGCAGGAAGTGGATTTTTGGTCCTGACTGGAAAGGGAGCCAGGCTTCAAAGAGCTTTGATCAACTTTATGCTGGATCTGCATACTAAAAAACACGGCTACAAAGAGATTTTGCCTCCCTTTATGGTCAACCGGGCCAGCATGACCGGCACCGGTCAGTTGCCCAAATTGGAAGAGGATATGTATCTTTGTGAGAAGGACGATTTGTTCTTGATCCCCACAGCAGAGGTTCCGGTAACCAACCTCCATCGGGAGGAGAACCTGAAGGAGGATGATTTGCCTATCTATTACACCGCCTATTCCGCCTGCTTCCGAAGGGAGGCGGGGGCCTATGGAAAAGACACCCGGGGAATGATTAGGGTGCATCAATTCGATAAAGTGGAACTGGTTAAGTTTGTAAAACCGGACACCTCCTATGAGGAGCTGGAGAACTTGGTGAAAGATGCAGAGGAGGTGCTTCAACTTTTGAACCTTCCCTATCGGGTAAGGGTGCTCTGCACGGGGGATTTAAGCTTTGCCGCAGCCAAATGTTATGATATCGAAGCCTGGGCTTCAGGTGTGGAGAAATATCTGGAGGTATCCTCCTGCAGCAACTTCGAGGATTTCCAAGCAAGAAGGATGGGAGTTAGGTTTCGTCCCAAGGGCGTAGGAAAACTTCAATATGTCCATACCTTGAACGGCTCCGGGGTGGCTTTACCCAGAACAATGATTGCCCTTTTGGAGAATTGCCAGACTGAACAGGGAACGGTTATCATCCCGGAAGTTCTGAGACCTTATATGGACGGGATTGAGGAGATAAAATAAGCTGGTTCAATTCAGTCGGTGAAACTGCCACTTCTTTGTTTACCTTATAAAGCCAATCTTATTAGCAGTTAGACATCTTCTCAGGAAATGGTATTGTAAAGGTGAAAAGAAAGAGAAAGGAAAAATATCTGGGCAGTTATCATGAGTGGCCTTTGTGGTTCAAAGGCTTTCTGGTCTCCGGCATCGTTTTGATTGCTGGTGTGTTTTTCTTCTACACCCAGACCATCATTTCCCAGATAAAGGAGAACTCCCGAAGGGTCATGAATACCTACGCTAAGCTTTGGCAACTGGCAGCGTCAGCTCCCACCGGTGGCGCTGAGATTGATGTTATCTTCGAGGAGATCATTCAAAAGAGTGATTTTCCCATAGTGGTCACCGATGCAAAAGGAGAACTGCAAGCTTGGCGGGGTGTGGGCGTGGAGTGGGACGACACCACCTATATGAGTAGGGAAAAGCTGAAAAAGATGGTAAAAAAGATGGATAAACACAGAAAGCCGATACCCATCTATTTTGGAACCAGGCGAGAGGTGATAAATTATCTACACTATGGAGATCCGGTGTTGATTTCCCAATTGAAGATAATGAGCTTGGTGGAGGTGGGGCTTTTGACTTTGTTTATTTTGATCGCATTCATAACTTTCAGGAACATTAAGATGGCGGAACAACGCACCATCTGGGTGGGAATGGCAAAGGAGACCGCCCATCAACTGGGAACACCAATCTCATCCCTCTTGGGATGGCTGGAGCTTTTGAAGATGAGGGGTCAACCGCAAAGCCAGAGAAGGGGAGACGATTCTGACTTGTCCTTTGAGCAAATAGCAGAGAGGATGAGATCGGACCTTCATAGGTTGGGAAAGATAGCTAACCGTTTTGAACAGATTGGATCAATCCCAGAGCTGAAGCCCACAGATCTAAATGCCGTGGTAGCTGAGGCGACAGCTTACTTCCGGCAAAGGCTGCCGCATAAAGGTTCGGGAGTGACCATAAAGGATAGCTTAGGTTCTCTGGTGCCAGCTAAAGCTAATGCTGAGCTGATCAGCTGGGTGGTGGAAAACCTGATTAAAAATTCGCTGGAGTCGGTAGAGTCCCGAGAGGGAATGATCGAGGTCTCCACCTCTCTGGATAAGGAGAAAAAGACTGTCAATATCGAGGTGACCGATAATGGAAGGGGAATCCCTTTCCGCCTGCAGAAGAAAATCTTCAAGCCAGGTTATACCACCAAAAAGAGAGGGTGGGGGCTGGGATTGTCCCTGGCCAAAAGAATAGTGGAAGAATATCATCAGGGCAGGATCTTTCTGAAGGAATCCATCCCCCGTCAAAGAACCACCATCAGAATTTGTATACCCATTGGATAAAGGAGAACTTATAATTGTTCGCCTCCATCAGTTTCACTATTTAAAGGAAACCCACTCAGTTTATTCAAGCACTTCGTATAAAATCTTTGTGAAGAAGAATCCTTCCTCAATAAATTCTATCTTTGAATTCTGTTCCTTCGTCTTTTTACGAACTCCCTCTGACCCATGAATAAAAAAGATTTTTACCTGACATCTCTTTCTGCCTTTTTATTCAGCTTAGCCTTTCCTCCTTTGCCTCTGGGTTTTGTAGCATACTTCTGTTTGGTTCCTTTACTTGTTGCTCTGGAGAAGAAAAGCCGGACTTCCGGCTTCAGGATAGGGTATTTTTTTGGTTTGATCTCCAACTCGGCTTTGCTTTTCTGGGTGGGATGGGCCACAGTGCCCGGAACGGTGGCAGCCATCTTCCTTTTGTGCTTATATACTGCCATCCTTTGCTGGGTTTACACCGCGATGCAAAAAAGATGGAAAAATCAGGCGATATTTTTCTTCCCCTTTCTTGGGGTAGCAATGGAATATGTGAGATCTTTGACTGAAATATCCTTTCCCTGGCTCAATCTCTCATATACTCAGACTTATTATCCAATGCTGATTCAATATGCTTCTTTAGGAGGAAACTATGCGGTCTCCTTCTGGATCTTGTGGTTGAACGTGCTGATCTTTATTTGTTTGAGGCGAAAAAAAAGTTTAAGACAGGTGATTCTCCCGTTTGCCATTTTAGTAACTTTGCCTTATATTCATG
The DNA here is from genome assembly GCA_029933635.1 of Candidatus Zixiibacteriota bacterium. GTDB lineage: Bacteria > Zixibacteria > MSB-5A5 > MSB-5A5 > SM1-73 > SM23-73-3. The sequence continues at coordinate 4,103 of JAOZNS010000034.1, forward strand.
GTTCGTGGGTGGTGTCTGAAAAAAACGAAAGAGAAAAAATCAAAATCGCTCTGCTCCAGGGCAATATCGAACCAAAAATTAAATGGGACCAAAGGTTTTTGGATTATAATATCCAGACCTATATAGATATGAGTAAAAAGGCGGCTGAAGATCGGGTGGATCTGATAATCTGGCCGGAAACCGCGGCCCCCTGCTATCTGGCGGCAGAGTCGGTCTATTTTGCCCGAGTTCAGCAAACTTGCGATGAGCTGAATATCCCTCTTTTGGTGGGAACCAACGATTATCAGGTAAGCTCCCGGGGGAAGATCAGATATTATAATTCCGCCTTTCTTTTCACACCCCACGGAGGTTATCCTCCAGTGTATAACAAGATACATCTGGTCCCCTTCAGCGAGAAGATACCCTACGATCAGATATTTCATATCTCGGATAAGGTTCAGCTGGGACAATCAGACTTCTCCAGCGGAGAAGAACTTACCATATTTGAAATTCCTCAAGGAAGATTTTCCACGTTAATCTGCTTTGAGTCAGTTTATCCAACTTTGGTGAGGAATTTCGTTAACCGGGGAGCCCAATTTCTGGTTAACATAACCAACGATGGTTGGTTTGGCAAAACCCATGGACCATTTCAACATGCCCAGATTGCAGTTTTTCGGGCAATAGAGAATCGAATCTCAATCGCCCGCTGTGCCAACACGGGGGTATCCATGTTTATCGACCCTTATGGTCGAGTAAAACAGGCAAGTTCCATATTTGTAAGATCCATTTTGATAGATGAAATACCGGTCAAGCAAACCGGAAAGACTTTTTATGCTAAATACGGAGATCGGTTTGCTCAACTCTGTTGTTTGATCAGCTTGGTGGTGGTGCTTTTTTGTATCTTTTCAAAGATCTCGAAAAATCAACCAACTGAAAAGTGGAGAATTCAAGAACGATAAACAGAAAATTGTGGCTATTGGGGTGGGTCCTCTTTGTTTTTCTTTTTAGACTCAGCTTTTCCGGAACAGGAGATTGGACCACCTATACCAACATGAACTATATCACTGAGGTGCTTCTCGATGGTGAGAAGCTCTGGTGTGCTACCACTGGAGGGGCGGTAATCTTAAACATAAATGATGGAAGCTTGGACAAACTTACCAACGTGGATGGGCTGGGAGGAAATCAGCTTTATTCTCTGACGGTTGATTCGGGTGGAGGTTTCTGGTTGGGTGCCCAAAATGGGACTTTAACTAAATACCAACTTGAAGAGAACACTTGGAAGGTCTACAATTTCATTGATAGGGATGGAAGCAGATTGCGCATTAACCATATTGTTCCCGACGGAGATAGATTGTGGATAGCTACGGATGCAGGGGTTTCTCTTTTTTTGATATACAAACATGGAGGGGAGATCAAGGAGACATACAGGCGCTTAGGCGAGCATTTACAGGGTGGTGAGGAGGCAAACGCAATTCATCTGATGGGGAAAAAGGTATGGGTGGGGTTAACAGGTGGGGTGGCAACTGCTGATAGAAATGATCCCAATTTATTGGATCCTTCCCGCTGGTTCTCCTTTACCACCGAAAGCTCGCTTGGCTTGGCTAATGATACGGTCAATTGTGTAACAGATATGGACAGCTACATAGTCATTGGAACAAAAAAAGGAGTGTATCAATTCGACCCCTCCGATTCAACCTGGCATTCCTTGGGTCTTGAAGATCGAATAATCAACGACTTGAACTATTTTGACCAGAAGCTTTATGCCGCCACCAATGCTGGAATCTATGTGTATGAGGATCAAACCTGGAGCAAAATTTCCACCGAGGGTCTTCTCCTTAGCTATTTTAACTCCCTGATCATCGACGGGAAAGGGACGATCTGGGCGGGGACGGCGGGATATGGGATATCAGCTTACGATGGTTCCGGATGGGAAAATTACAGGATCGATGGTCCGCCAGCTAATCTTTTTCTGGACATGGAGATGGACGATGATGGAAATCTGTGGTGCGCCCAAGGACGATATAAGGCAAGCTTATTTGATCAGGAAGTCTGGATCTCACTTGATACCGTTCCAGAGATCGGTAGACATTCGATACAGGCGGTGGAGAAAGACCTTCAGGGCAACATCTGGTTTTCCAGCTGGGGTGGAGGGGTGACCAAGCATGAACCAGACTCCAACTGGATAAGATATACCGAAGAGAATAGCCCCCTGAAAGGTGTGTTAGCCAATCCCGCCTATGTGGTGGTGAACGATATAACCATGGATGAGAAGGGAAATCGCTGGTTCCCCAATTGGGAAGCCTTGGATTCCACCCGAGTGGTATGCTCACCCGCACAGAGTGAAACCATGTGGGTGGTTTTTTATGAGCAGGACGGGATAAGATCTGAACTTATGCCCAGAGTTTTGGCCAAAGAGGGACATCTTTATATCTGCACTCAGGATAACGGGCTTTTCGACTACGATTATAACTGGACGCTCGATGATAAGGATGACGATCAGGTTATCCACTATACCAAAAAAGATCATCACCTTTCGGACGATGCGGTGTGGTGCGTCAATGTGGACAAAGATGGAGTCCTTTGGACCGGAACCTCCAGCGGGCTGGATAAATTCGATCCAGATTTTGAAAGATTCAGATCTGTTCCTTTACCTGATCTTCTAGGTCCGCAGGTTAACGATATTGCGGTGGATGAAAGGAACAACAAATGGATTGCCACCTCCAACGGATTAGGGAAGATAAACTCCAAAGGTGAGTTTGTTGAAGTCTTCACCACCTTCAACAGCAAGTTATGCGCCAATAACGTTCTCAGGCTCAAAATCGACAGAAGGACGGGAGATGTATGGGTGGGAACAGACAACGGTCTTTCCCGATTTGAATCCGGAGTTGGGGCGCCGGCAGAAAATCTCTCTAAGGTGATACCCTTCCCTAATCCTTTTCTGGTTCGAAATGGAACCGAAAGGCTCACCTTTGACCGATTGCCCTATGAGGCTGAGGTGAGGATCTTTACCATAGCTGGGGAACTGATCAAGAAGATAGAATCTGGTAACCAGTGGGATGGAAGAAATCAGGCTGGCGAGCTGGTGGCAAGCGGGGTATATCTTTTTCATATTCAAAGTCCCTTCAGTGAAAGCGCGACGGGAAAGATTGCCGTGATCCGGGAATAAAGGGTCATATCTTCATGGCACTGGATCTCCATTATCAGTTGATTCAATCCATTTTCAGATCGCTATATGAGAATCCTTTTCCTTTCCGATGGGGGAAGCTACCATACCCAGAGATGGGTGAACTATTTCGCCCTACGAGGACACCGATGCTTTCTGATCACCCTGGATAAGGGATTTGAAACCAAAGCTGAGGAATTCTTGATTGAAACAAAACTTCTCCCCAACTTCTTGAAATATCCACTCTCTTTTTTCAAGATAAAAAGGATTGCAGAAAAGATAAAGCCAGATTTGGTGAATGCGCATTTTCTACCCAATTATGGCTTTATCGGGGCTTTGCTCAATCTTCATCCGCTGGTGATCTCCACTTGGGGATCGGATGTCTTGGTCTCTCCACGAAAGTCTTTGCTCCATAGGTTAAGAGCAGAATTCGTTCTCAGGAGGGCTGATCTGGTTACCACCGATGCGATCGTTACCGCTAAAACTGTATGTAAATTGGGTGTGGAGAAGGAAAAAGTGTTGGTCACTCCAATGGGGGTAGAAAGAGACCTGATAGGGGGGCGAAAGAAAAGGCAAAAGCCCTACCTTTTGGTGTTAAGCAATAGAAGATTGGAGCCTCTATATGATGTAGCCACCCTTTTGAAGGCTATCCCTCTGGTGATAGGACGAACAGAAAGGGAGGTAAAATTTATCATATTGGGGGAAGGGAGTCAAAAAAGCCCTCTGGTCGGTCTGGCTAAAAAGCTGAAAATTAAAAGTTACGTGGAGTTCAAAGGGGTGGTTTCCAGGGAGAGTTTATTGAAATACTACCAAGATTCCGATATTTATGTTTCCACCTCCCTCTCAGATTCTACCTCCGTCTCCCTTTTGGAGGCTATGAGTTTCGGCTTAGTCCCCATCGTGACTGATATCCTTGGAAATCGAGAGTGGATCGAAGATCAAAAAAATGGATTTTTATTCCCTGCATCGGACCACAAGGCGCTGGCAGATAAGATCACGTACTTGGTGAATCAATTTGTCCATTGGAAAGAATTTAGGGAAAAAAATCTTAAGCTCATCCAGCATGAGGCGGTATGGGAGGACAATATGAGGGGAGTGGAAGAAAGATTTAATAAAATGATAAGTTTGGATCGCAATTCAAATCTGCAATGGATCAAAAAATGAAAGAGAAAAAGGTATTGATCCTGGCTTATTATTTCCCTCCACTGGGCTTGGGGGGAGTGCAGAGGATTACAAAATTCGTAAAATATCTTCCCCTGTTTGGCTGGAGACCATATGTTCTGACAGTTAAAGGGATTGAATATTTAGCTCAAGATTTCTCTCTTTTGAGGGATCTTTCCCCAAAAACAAAAATCATCCGCACCGGATCCTTTGATCCTCTGAGAGTTTGGTTCGTAGGGAAGAATATCTTGCGGACGAAAAGGGGCAAAGGAAAATTGAGCAAAATTTATAGCCTGCGAACATCGAGGTTTCTGTCTTGGCTGTTTTTCCCGGACAACAAGGTGGGCTGGATTCCCTTCGCCTTGAAGAATGGGTTATCTTTGTGCCGACGGGAGAGGTTCGATCTGATCTTTTCCACCTCACCACCACCTTCTCTGCATCTGACCGGCTATCTGCTCAAGCTGTTGACCAAAATACCTTGGATAGCGGATTTCAGAGATCCCTGGGCAGGCTATAAGTTCGGAAGCTTCCCTACTTCGATTCATCTTTTTCTCCAGAAAAGATTAGAAAAATTGATCATCGAGAAAGCCAGCCGGGTGATCACAGCTAATCTTGCCATAAAAAGGGAGCTTGAATTCCGAAATCCTCCAGCAAAAAAGATTCGTCTGGTAAGCCAGGGCTATGATGAAGATGACTTCTCAACTTACCAAGCTGACTTATCTGATGTTTTCACCGCTGGCTATCTGGGAACACTAAGCCCGGATTGTGATCCAGAGCCTTTTTTTGATGCTTTAGGAGAGTTGATAAAAAAGGGAATGATTCCAAAGGGAAGGGTAAAATTCGTGCACGTGGGTAGAGCGGTAGGAATTGACTTACAACAAATGATTGACCAACATGGATTGGGAGAGGTGGTCGAACGAAAGGGTTATCTTGCTCATGTCGAATCGTTGAGGGAAATGGAAAGGGTTACTCTTTTGCTTCTGGTCACCTCCAACCATCCCTCGGTCTTCCCCGCCAAGGTGTTTGAATATCTTCGGCTCAAAAAGCCCATCTTGGGCATAGCTCCTGCAGATAGTGAGATAGCTCGGTTCCTTACCGGAATGAAGCTCGGAAAGGTGGCATCACCTAAAGACAAAAAGGCAATCAAGGAGGCACTCCTTTCTTTTTTCTCCGATTTTCAGAAAGGCAAACTGACCTTAGAGGTGAAGAAGGAACAGATGAAAAGATTCGAGCGAAAAGCTCTTACCCGTAAACTGGCATCTCTTTTCGATGAGGTGCTGAGCACATGATCCCAGTTAAACTTTGACCCGGTCAAAATGCTGGTTCATCGAGAGGTTGCCGGGCCGGTTGACTCAGATGAAATTGAATCCCGATGATGGAGTTCAAAGGATCTCACAATCAAGGTAGAGTGGCACCCTCATTGATAAAAAACAAATTTACACAATTTGCTTGACTTACTCGAAATTCATATATTTTTAGCCGATTGCATAAGTGAAGGTCCTTAACCTGGCTTCATTAATTCTTGTGAGCACTCGCTTTGATTTGGATTTGACCGAGGTAAACCGCGGAGGTTGATTTGGAGGATATCACCAAAATCTTTTTTGATCTTTTGATGATGTTTGCCGCCGCCAAGATCATGGGGGAGATCTTTGAAAGGATCAAACAGCCCTCGGTTATCGGGGAGATCTTAGCTGGAATGCTTTTAGGACCTTATATTTTTGGCTTGATCCATCCCTCCCAAGCAGAGACCTTTCATGTTTATAAAGTGTTAGCAGAGATCGGAGTGATAATATTGCTTTTCACCACCGGACTGCACATTCGGGTGGATGATCTATTAAGGGTGGGGCGGACCTCGTTTATGGTGGCGGTTCTGGGGGTAATCTTTCCTTTCTTCTTTGGATATCTTTTTACCTTGACTGCGGAACATAACACGATTGAGGCTATGTTTATCGGGGCGGCCATGGTGGCTACCTCGGTGGGGATAACCGCCCGAGTGTTTGCAGACCTGGGGATTCTGGATTCTCAAGTAGCTAAGGTGATACTGGGGGCGGCGGTGATCGATGACATCCTGGGTCTTCTGGTCTTGGCAGTGGTTACCGGCTTGGGAAAGGGAAACATCTCCTACGTGAAGATAACCTTGGTTACCTTAGAGGCCGCCGGCTTCATATTCTTCCTTATTATAATAGGGAAAAGATTGATCTACAAAGTGGCACCCACCTTTAATTTTGTGAAGACCAGAAACGGACCCTTCGTTTTGGCGGTTCTGTTTTGCCTGGGTCTTTCTGCGGTGGCAAGCTATATCGACTTAGCCGCCATCGTGGGAGCTTTCATGGCGGGAATGGTCTTAGCTGAGCTTAACATAGAATTTAAGCTCTCCTCCAGATTTGAATCCTTATATGATTTTTTGGTTCCCTTCTTCTTCGTGGTGATGGGAATACAGGTGGATTTATCGGTTTTCATCAAATTTAATCTCTTGGGCGCCGCACTGATTCTCACCCTCTTTGCCATTTTGGGGAAGTTGTTGGGCTGTGGGTTGGGGGCTTTTGGCTTGGGCTGGAAGGAGGCTTCGGTGGTGGGAGTGGGAATGGTGCCCCGAGGAGAGGTGGGAATGATCGTCGCCTCCATCGGATTGGGAATGGGTGCCATCTCCTCAAATCTTTATTCTATCGTGATATTTATGGTGATCGTCACCACCCTTCTCACCCCCCCAATTTTAGCAAAAATGATCGCAAAAAAATTCGTCAGGAAAAAACAGAAAGAAAAGCAAGAGGAGATACCGGTGGATCTGTAAAAAAGTTAGATTTGGGTTCCAGAAAAACAAAAAATCAAACCAAAGAGACTTAGCGAGGATCAAACTTGGAACTGGAAAGAAAGTTCAGATTCGTTTTGGTGATTTTAGTCTCAGTGATCATTTTTGGAACGATGGGTTATGCCATCATTGAAAGGTGGACCCTTCTGGATGCTTTATATATGACCTTCATCACCTTATCCACGGTAGGGTTTCGTGAGGTATATGTTCTTTCACCATCTGGAAGGGTATTTACCATGATTCTGATTGTGGTGGGCGTGGCCGGGGCGGCTTACACCATCAGGATCATAGGTGAGTTGATAGTTGAGGGCGAAATAAAAAGACTTTTAGGGAGAAGAAAAATGGAGAAAGGGTTGAAGAAGCTGGCAGATCATTATATCGTATGCGGTTTCGGCCGGGTGGGAGCAAGGATAGCCAAGGAGTTAGGTGCACGAAAAGTTCCCTTTGTCGTCATCGATAAGGACCCTCAGCGGATTGAGCAGGCAGAAAAGGATGGATTTCTTTTCATTCAGGGGGATTCCACCTCCGATCAGACCTTGATCGATGCGGGGATAGAGAGGGCTCGGGCACTTATCACCGCGGTAGCCAATGAGGCGGATGCTGTGTTTATCGTTCTATCAGCCCGCCAGCTTAATCCCCGGCTTTTCATCACCGCAAGGGCAGAATCGGAGGAGGGCAAAAAGAAACTTCTGCGCGCTGGGGCCAACAAGGTGATCTCGCCATATAAAATTGGCGCCATACGAATGGCTCTTACCACCCTGAGACCTAATCTGGTCGATTTCATGCAGGTGATCACCTTTGATAAAGAGACCGGCCTCACCATTGAGGAGATTCAGATAAAGCCGGGCTCACCTTTGATCCGATCCACCCTCAGAGATTGTGCCATGCGTAAGGAATTCGGCATAATGGTGGCGGGAATAAAGAAGGTGGGCAAGGACGTGTTCTTGAATCCTTCCCCTGAGACGAAAATTGAGGCTGGCGATATCTTGATCGTGATTGGGGAAAAGGAAGGATTGGAGAGGCTGGCGGAGCTGACCGGGGGTTAAAAGCTTTATCAGAAGGAATAAACCATGTCCGAGTTGCGACTGAACAGAGCCACCAAGGAGTGGATCATCGTTGCTACGGAAAGGGCTAAAAGACCTCACCAGTTTCAAACCAAGATTGAAAAAAAGAAGCTGGCCCCGTATGATCCAGCCTGTCCTTTCTGTCCGGGTAATGAAAAAGAGACCCCACCCGAAGTTTATGCAGTGAGGGAAAAGGACTCCCTTGCTGATCAGCCCGGCTGGCGCGTGAGGGTGGTAACCAACAAATTCCCCGCACTTGATCCCAAGAAGAAGTTAACGAAAATAACCGGTGATTTTTTCAGGACCGCCTCCGGGGTGGGCAAACACGAGGTGATCATCGAAGTTCCCCAGCATGACCGAAGCTTAGCCACAATGAGCGCAAAGCAGGTGGAACAGGTATGTTCGGTTTATCTGAGAAGGTATCAAGAGCTGGAAAAGTATAAGAAGTTCAAGCTGATCTTGATCTTCAGAAACCATGGGTTGGCTGCAGGCACCTCCCTGCGACATCCACATTCTCAGTTGATCGCCCTTCCCTTGGTGCCTGCCAGCATAAGGCACCTTCTGGAGGAAGCCATGAGATACTATGACGATCACGGCTCTTGTGTGTTCTGCGATATGATAAAAGAGGAGCTTTCAGCCAAAAGGAGGGTGATTTTCCAGAATAAAAGTTTCATTGCTTTTCATCCCTTTGCCTCCCGAACCCCCTTTGAGACTTGGATAGTTCCCAAAAAACATCATGCCTGTTTCGGAAACATTTCCTCAGATGAAGCGAAATCCCTCTCCGTCGTGCTGAGGCATGTTTTGAGGCAAATGCACGCCAAGCTGAACGATCCGAATTATAATCTGATAATTCGAACCGCTCCCATCAAGGATGCAGAGGAGGATTACTATCACTGGTATGTTCAGATTCTTCCTCGTTTGACCACGCCGGCTGGATTTGAGTTAGGCTCCGGAGTCTACATCAATACCGTTCTTCCGGAGGAGACCGCCAAATTTATCAAAGAATAAAATTTCTCTTCAAAGGAAGGTTAAAGCTTCTGACACACCATAGATAACCATGTTTCTTTTGTTGTTTTATGGTTTGGTTTAAAAATGGAAAAGGACAAAGAAGCAGAAAAACTCTCCTTCCCTGAAGATCAGATTGCAGTGGAAGAGAAGTTAACCGAAGCTGAGATCAGATTTGAGAGATGGCGCAAGACCGCTGGTCTGTTTTTGGGACCGGCGATTTTTCTTTTGCTTTTTTCCCTTCCCTTTTCAAGTTTGAGCCCACAAGCACACAGGCTTTTAGCCATATTGGGTCTGGTTATAATCTTCTGGGTGACCGAGCCTGTTCCCATTCCGGTAACTGCTCTTCTGGGAGCGGTCTTCTGTGTGATTTTTGGGGTGGGTTCAGATAAGGAGGTTTTAGCTCCATTTGCTCATCCCATAGTTTTCCTTTTTATCGGAAGCTTCATCATAGCCGAGGCGATGAAGGTGCATGGTCTGGACAGGAGATTTGCCTATTTTATTCTTTCTGTCCGCTGGGTGGGAAACAGTTCCTATCGAATACTTTTTGCCATCGGGCTGATCTCAGCATGTTTGTCCATGTGGATTTCCAACACCGCCACCACCGCCATGCTTTTTCCCATCGCTTTAGGAATACTCAGAGCCTTAGACGAGATAGAGAGGAGGATAAATTTCAAGAGACTGGGCACCGGCATGATGCTTCTGGTGGCTTATGCCGGCTCGGTTGGGGGGATAGCCACCCCGGTGGGAACCCCGCCCAATCTGATCGGGATAGGAATGATCGATCGTCTGGTGGGCAAAAAGATCTCCTTTTTCGAATGGATGAGTTTCGCTTTGCCGATCACCCTGATCATGTTTGGGGTTCTCTTTTTGCTGGTAGTTATCTTGCATCCTCCGGAGAAGAGAAAGCTTTCTGGGATTCGGGAATATATAAAGGAAAGAAAAGATAAACTGGGAAGGTGGAGAAGGGGTGAGAGGAACGCTCTGGTGGCTTTTAGCTTGGCGGTCACATTATGGATTCTGCCCGGTCTGTTTGCCTTATTGGGAAAAGGATTTGTCCCGCATCGATCTTTTTTCAAGTCTCATCTTCCGGAAGCTGTAGCCGCTCTTTTGGCCGCTTCATTTTTATTTATCCTGCCGACCGACTGGAAGAAAAGGGAGTTTACCCTAAGCTGGAGGCAGGCGGCCAAGATAGATTGGGGAACCATCATCCTTTTCGGCGGGGGACTAACTTTAGGAAGTTTGATGTTTTCCACCAAGCTGGCAGATGCGATAGGTGCAACTCTTATGAGCATAACCGGCGCCAGCTCTCAATGGGGGATTACCTTTTTAGCCATTTTTCTGGGGATTCTGATGAGCGAGACCACCTCCAACACCGCCTCTGCCAACATGGTGGTCCCGGTGATGATCGCCATCGCTGGTGCCTCGGGCGTAAATGCGATTCCACCCGCTTTAGGTGCATGCTTGGGCGCCAGCTTTGGATTCATGTTGCCGGTTTCCACCCCGCCCAACGCCATAGTTTACAGCTCCGGAAAAATTCCCATCACCAAGATGATCAAGACCGGAATATTCTTTGATCTCTCCGGGTTGATCCTCATCTGGGTTGCATTGAGAATTCTGTGTCCACTTTTAGGTTTGATGTAAAAAACCTCTGCAGATGTCCATCTACAGCGAGGGAATGCGCAGGAGGTCCCTCTTCTTATTGAGGTCGTGTCACAATGTAGTTGCCTGATTTATATTGAGATTATGTCGCAATGTAGTTGCCTGATTTATCAGGCAGAACAAAAAGCGCCCGATGAATTGGGCCCCCACGATACGTCAAATGGAGAGATGGAACAAGGGGGAGGCAAAGATGTGGTCGAATATGCTGTCAACCATGGGTCAAAAACCTATTTGACAAAGCTTGCTTAAAGAATTTGGTCAGCACAAATATATTTCTGGTCAGGTAAGAAAAAAATCTGAACCTTTCAGCTTTCGTCAACGTAGTGTTGCGTGACATTAATTGTTGATGTTTTGATGTAACCTGTTAACTCCGTAGAGCGGGCACCCATGCCCGCCCGATGGAGGCGGGGCTGGGAGCCCCGCCTACGAGTCGGTAGTGGCAAAATTTATTAAGCTAAAGAGTTGATGACCATCAGAAGATGGTATATCATGAATAGTTTTATTTATCAAGTATTTATTGTCACACAGCAGTAGTGGATTGTAACATAAATTCCCGATACTGTAGTTGCTCAATTTATTGAGCATCCTTGTCACTATGCCTGATAAATCAGGTAACTACAATAGTGCATAAATTTATGTTACAGAGCAGTAGGTTCAAAAAATTGTTAAGCCCTCCGAAGGTCAGACGGGGTGATTCTGAGGGCTAAAGAAATTAAATCGCTTTGCCGATAAACTGGATGTGCCCTGAAAGCCACAAGAGTTGGGTACCTTTTTTGAGGATATCTCAATTTATGAAAAAGACTCAAATTTATAGGAAAAAGAAAATGTTCCCTTTTCTCCTCAGAATGTCCAGCACACCAAAGGGTGAGGTCCACCGGGATGCACTGCAGGAGGCATGCCGTCGGACTTTAAGCCTGAACCGTCCAGGTTGGCTTTTGATTTAAGCGTTATGTTCCCCTACCAATTCTGATGATATTTTAAAGATTCGATTTAAGTGGCTTTTAAAGTAAAAGGATTTGGGCAAAAAATTTCAGTGGTCAAAAACAAAAAATTGTTTAAGAGAATATGCGTAAGTTTAATTTTTTCAAATTCTTAAAATTTTTCTTGACAAAAATTTGGGTGGGGTTTATATTTGTGCCCAATTGGCAACTTGATGGTTGGCTTGGATTGTTTGGTTTAGGATATAGGAATGCGACTCACTTTAGGGCAGAATGATAAATCGGATTTTGCCCTTCATGAGGGTAGAGGTAAAAAAGCAAGCCCTCAAAGAAAGTTAAAAGTTTCGGAGGGGAAAATTTTAACTTTTCTTTCTTCTTAATTTTTCCGGGCAGTTGACGGAAAAGAATAAATAGGTGGCTTGGTATATACAGGCTTTAAACGAAAGGGGTGATGTTTGAGAACTACCTGCAAAAATTCTGGTGGTGAAAAAAAGTTTGTTTTAAATGGGACAACATCAGATAAGGAAAATAACGAAAGAATCTTTTTTGCAGAAAAGGAGGTGAGCTAAAAGAGAAGAACAAAAAGATCGAAAAGAAACCAAAAATTAGGGTGAGCACATAAAGAAATCGCCCTAAGCATGAAATCTTTAATAATAAGGAAGGAGGGGATAAAAAAAGATGCCAAAGGAGAAAAAAAGAAGAAACTTAAAAATATTAAATCCATTTGGTGAAGGAGTTTCAAAGATGAAACCTTTCCGATTAACTGCGGTTTTGTTGGCACTTCTGGTTATGTCTCTTTTTACAACCGAAGCGTTGGCTGATTTTACGGTTATGCAGTTGACTGAGGATTTTATAGACCCTTCAACCAAAGTTAGTGCCAACTCCGATACCTTGGTGATGGCATTTGCCATTCCCAACTCAGAGAGCGGTGAAACCCTCACAACCGTCAGGGTGAGAAGCTACATCGAAAGAAGCTTTGCCACAGAAAGGGTAAGGCTCTGGGTGGAGTCTGGTGGTGGAGCGGGTTGGCAAGCAGGGTCCGACCAGGTGCTGAAGACGATCACCACCAGTGGTCAGCCATTTCAGACCAACGATGTCATTACCTTTGACGGTTTCAGTTATGAAATCGCCGGTGAAGACACCTTCTACATTACCTTAGATATGTACAACATACACGTCACCGCTTTCGCTGATTCATTCCACGAGACCGGTCTTGAGGTGGGGATGGACCCCGGGTATATAGAGTTGAAAAATGGGGAGGTTAATACAAACAATGTGGTCAACGATGGATACCTCGGAGGCACCAGTTTTAACCCCTACATTCTAATTTT
>JAOZNS010000204.1 GCA_029933635.1 Candidatus Zixiibacteriota bacterium
ACCTTTTGTCTTTCTTAAGCAAACTAATTTTACACACAAATATTTACATCACCTTTTTTGAGGGAAGTACAACTTTTTTCTTGACAACTTGGTCAGGTGAAGTTAAATTATTTTAAGGGAGAAAATATTTCAAAAATTAAATTCAATTTACCCATTTAAGTTTCTTTGCTAGAAGTAAATTCCCCAAGAATTCGTTTCCTCTTGAACTCTTATAAAAGGGATAAAATTCTGGAAGGGAATCTTTCCTGTAAGCAGACAAGATTCAGAACAACAACCCTAAAACCTTTCAAGGAGGTTTAAGATGCAAAGCAAGGTTTTCTTCGTAGGGATGGCGATGTTGTTTGGTCTATTAATTCTGCCATCCTCGACTCTCGCACAAGACCCAGGGATCCCGGACACTGTCAGATTAGAAAGTGGGGAGTTACCTGCATGGACTGGACATGCGCAAATTCCAATCTACTTCACCTCGGATGAGTATCTGGCTTGACTACGACTCCCGATTACCTGGCAGCCGGTAGGTGCTACCTGTGATTATTTTGTTCTGGACTCGGTCTCTTGGCTACGGAGCGAACCAGCAATTCAACAAGCGGTTCATGAAGTCTATATCGACAATGTAGAACAGACCGTATATATAAGAGCAGTTACTGATCAATCCCCGCCAATCGATTCAATACCACCTACAACTGGTGGGATTATCTGTGACTTATGGTTCAGTTACCCTCCCGGAGCAGAGTGCTGTTCGGTTTATATTGACACCACTTCTCTACAAACGGAGCTTAGATTTCGAACCCCCGCGGTCAAGTCAATGTTCACTCCACAGTTTGTTAAAGGAGCATATCATCTTTCCTCCATGGGCTGGTATTGGAAGCCTCCTTATGAGGATTATGCCCCCAGCGGGATGCCGGATTTCAGCCAATTGCAAGATAATTGGGTGTTTCCGGGTCCAATTGAGCAGTGGACCTTCTGTGGACCCACTGCAGTTGCCAACTGTTTCTGGTGGTTCGATTCTAAGCATAACGTTCCGCCCGGAATGCCAGCAGATGGATATGATCAATTTCCTTTGGTTAGGGATTATGAGGATGCGCTTGCTCCATATGCAGGGTGGGTTCAGGATGACCATGACATGTGGAACGTGAATCATCTTGATACTCCCTGGCCTCCGACCGAGATGCCCCCTCCAACACCTCAGCCTTTTGTTCGCGGTTATCAGAATCCTCCCATCTTGCCCGATTGGGGTGAGCTGGTGGAGAGGCTAGCTTGGTTTATGAACACGGATGATGTTCAAGGAACAGGATCAGAACATCTGGGAACCAGAGTGACCGACATGGGATTTGCCATAGATGGGTGGCTTTTGAGTGAAACCTATGAAGATGGAGGAACTCTGGCTGATTCTCTGTATGCGATTACCCTGGTCCAACCCACCTTCGCTCAGGTAGAGAGCCTGGTAGAGAAATCGGAGGACGTGATTTTGCTTTTAGGCTTCTGGTATTGGGATGGGCTGGATTGGTGGAGGGTGGGAGGACATTATGTTACCGTGGCTGGAGTTAACTCTGAGGACTCCCTGATCGCCATATCCGATCCATTCGTGGACTGGGCAGAGCTGGGAAATCTAGGCAGGGTTCTTGATGGGTATTTTATTCCACACTCACACGGTCTGCATGATCCCACCCAGCATAATGATGCCGGAAACATCTCCCACGATATCTATGGAGTAGACTCTTCTGTTAGCCCAGGGGGAGTTTGGCTTTTGCGAGATTATCCGGCCTCGATTTATCCGGAGTTATGGACGGATAATTTCAACGGTCAGAATGTTCCAGATGAATTCATACCTGTAACTCAGCCCTGGAACGGAATCTCACCCATCTATACCGAGGTGGAGTATGCGGTGGCGATTTCTCCTTATTGGCATCTGCCGATGATGCTTGACTGGGTGCATAGCCAATATGCCACCATGGCAAAGACCAACTATGGGCAGGAAGGACAGACTCAAATCATCTCTCCATCCTTTGAGTGGCATGGCTTAGAATACCTTTATGGTCCTCCAGAACGCAGGGGTGGAGGTTCCATCGTTATCGGCAACGATTCCACAAACCTGGCTTTAAGCTATGGCATCGCTCATCGAGATTTTGCTCCTTCCGAGTCACTGAAGGTGGACACAGCAAGAGTGGATGGAATGCTGGTGGAATATGCCACCGCCAAATATCGACCACATCTTGAGCCTCCAGATTTAGAAATAACCATGATAGCGGTGGGCCTAATGGATACCTTATATGGAGGCGGAGAGGCGATCCTTCAGGAGTTCATCGTGGAAAATCAATCCATGAGGTCCATCGAGAATACTCACTTCTCCCTGTTTTTAGATTGGCAGGTGGGAGATCCATCACTCAATCTATGCCACTATGACTCGCTCTACAACTATTATTATCAATATAGCACATCTGTTCCTGATGAAGTTTTGGGGGTGATGCGCATTCCGGATAAAGATACATCCATCCTCAAAGGATTTTTGGCTGTGGACAATTCCACCTATATTGATCCACAAAATGGCTGGAGAAAAGATTCGCTCTGGGCTTGTATGAACCGGGGAACTTGGGACAACTCGGCAGGACCTGCTGATCTTTCTGCTTTGCTCACCTCCCAGCCCTTTACGCTTGAATCCGGCGAGAAACATCTGGAGTCTTACTGGCTTTATGGATACTACATGTTCGGCAAAAAGCCCGGCGATCCTTTCCAGCGATTCCTCTTCAGTCTTTTGAAACTGAAGGGATACTATCGAGGGGATGTAAACTGTGACGGGGAGATAGATGTAGGTGATGTAGTTCATTTGATCAATTATCTGTATAGAGGAGGACCTGCTCCCTTACCTTTCGTGGATCAGGGTGATGTCAATATAGACGGAACGGTTGATGTGGGGGATGTGGTTTACCTGATCAGTTACCTCTACAGAAATGGACCTCAACCTTTAGATTACGACCGCTGGCTTTATTATGTCCTCATGTGGAGATGGAGCCTCCCACCGAATCAGGCTCTCCAGATCGCCCAGATTTTATCCACCCCTCCTGCTCCTAACACAAGTCTTTTCTGTACACGTTTCCGTAACTTGGGTAAGTCCGGGTTTTAAGGATGTTCAAAGGGGAAAGCCTCTCCGGTTGTAATCGGAGAGGCTTCTTTTTTTTCTCAAGACAGTCGAATTCGATTCTCACTTGAATTACGGTCCTTTGTTCATTTGAATAATAACTCATTCGCTGGACCAACAGGTTGGAGATTCAAATGAACAAAACCTATGTGGGAAATCCCATCCCGATTCCTTATAGAGAAAGAGCTTGATTTTCCAAACAGGTGCATTTATAATTATTGGGTTGATTTTGAAAGACAAAAATAAATTAAGCTGACCATGATAATTTTCTATGGAGGGTTAATGCAGAGTTTGGAGGAACAACTAAAAATTATCAAACGAGGAACGGTGGAGATCCTTCCGGAAGAGGAGCTGATACTCAAGTTGAAAACCTCCATTAAGGAGAATAAGCCTTTGAGAATAAAACAAGGGTTCGATCCCACCGCTCCGGATATTCACTTAGGACATACCGTCTGTTTGAGAAAGCTCAGGCAATTTCAAGAGCTGGGACATCAGGTGATATTGATCATAGGGGACTATACCGGAATGGTGGGCGACCCCTCCGGGCGCTCGGAAACCCGTCCCCAGCTGACCATGGAGGAGATAAGAAAAAATGCCCAGACCTATCAGGAGCAGTTCTTCAAGGTAGTTGATGAAAGCAAGACTGAGGTTCACCATAATGGCGAATGGTTCAGCCGGATGAGCTTTCAGGAGATCATGCATCTGGCATCAAACTTCACCCTTGCGCGAATGCTGGAGAGGGATGATTTTTCCAAAAGATTTAAAGAACAAATTCCCATAAGCATCCACGAGCTTTTCTACCCCCTTATGCAGGCTTATGATTCGGTGATGATCAAAGCAGACGTGGAGATCGGGGCTACCGAGCAAAAGTTTAATCTTTTGGCGGGCAGACAGATTCAGCAAATTTACGGACAAGAACCTCAGGTGATATTGACCATGCCGGTTCTGGTGGGCACCGATGGAGAGCAGAGGATGTCGAAGTCTGTGGGTAACTATATCGGCATTGCAGAACCGCCGGGGGAGATCTTCGGCAAGATCATGTCTATTCCGGATGGACAAATCTACAACTATTTTGAGCTGGTGACCGATGTGGGAGAAGATGAATTGCGCCAGCTCAAAAAGGAGCTGGAGGAGAAAAAGACCAACCCGATGCTCTTGAAAAAGAGACTGGGAAAGCAGATCGTGAGGATGTATTATAGCCAAAAGGAGGCAGACAAAGCCTGTGAGGAATTTGAGAGGATTTTCTCCAGAAAGGAGCTGCCAGAAGAAATACCAGAAAGGCGCCTTGAGGACGATGAAGAGAAGTTGTGGATAGGACACTTTCTGGTAAAAGCCGGATGCGCCAGCTCCACCAGCGAGGTAAAAAGGTTGATAAAGCAGGGTGGGCTTTATATCGATGGCAAAAGGATAGAGGATGAGAAACTAAAAGTTTCTGTGGAGGGGGAAAAATTAATTAGATTGGGAAAACGAAGATTCTTCAAGATCGTGGGAAAGGTGAGAAAGGATTAGGCGGATGGAAGTTAACGGTTCCTGCCTTAAAGCTTAGAACCCTCCCCTTTTCAGTCCCCAACGCCACCTTCAGACTGGGTCGTAATTGATTTTTTGTAGCCGCAGACTTTAGTCTGCGAGAATCGATTGTTGAATTCACCAACTT
>JAOZNS010000035.1:0-14534 GCA_029933635.1 Candidatus Zixiibacteriota bacterium
AGATAGCCTCCTCTTGCCCCACGATCCTTTTCTTCAGCTCCATCTCCATTCGGAGAAGTTTTTTTGATTCTTTATCTTCCAACTTGAACAAATGTATACCGGTCATCTTGGAGACCACACAGGCAACATCCTCCGCGGTTAAGGTGACCCGCTCCCTTCCTTTTCCATCATCCCAATCTCTTTTCATCTGCTCCAGCTTCTCCCTTTTAGCCTTCAGCTCATCCCGCAGTTGAGCGGCCCTCTCGAACTCCTGATTTTTTACCGCTTTCTCCTTTTCCCTCTGGATTTTGGCGATTTCCTCCTCCATCTTGTCGAATATCTCAGGACGGGTGCAGGTGGCCAGATGAATCCGCGAGCCAGCCTCATCTATCACGTCAATAGCCTTATCAGGTTGAAATTTTCCCGTGATGTATCTATCTGACAATTTCACCGCCGCATCGATGGCTTCATCCGAGATGATGATCCTGTGATGCTCCTCGTATTTGCTTTTTAACCCGTATAAAATTTTCCTGGTATCCTCGGCGGATGGTGGATCCACCATTATGGTCTGGAAGCGCCTCTCTAAAGCTCCATCCTTTTCGATGTATTTTCTGTATTCATTCAGGGTGGTAGCACCGATACACTGGATTTCCCCTCGGGAAAGGGAGGGTTTGAATATGTTGGAGGCATCCAGAGAACCTTCCGCTCCTCCCGCACCCACGATGGTATGAAGCTCATCTAAAAAGAGGATCACATCCTTGGAGTTTACAATCTCGTTCATCACCGCCTTCATCCTCTCCTCGAACTGACCACGGTATTTGGTTCCGGCCACCAATGCAGCCAGATCCAGACAGACGATCCTTTTGTTCTCCAAGGTTTGGGGCACCTTTCCGGCCACAATTCTTTGGGCCAATCCTTCCGCTATAGCGGTCTTGCCCACCCCTGGCTCCCCAATTAAGACCGGGTTGTTTTTCTTTCTTCGAGAAAGTATCTGCGAGACCCTTTCGATTTCGTTATCCCGACCGATGATGGGATCAAGCTTACCTCGCCGTGCCAGCTCGGTTAAATCCCTTCCGAAATGATCCAAAGCCGGTGTTTTGCTTTTCTTTCTTTTTCTGGCAAAAGACGAAGGCTTTCCGCTTTCTATGTTCTTCAGCTCCTCATATATCTCCTTGTAGTCCACATCATACATGGAAAGAACCTGAGCGGCCACACCCTCCTCATCCCTCAACATGGCTAAAAGAAGATGTTCGGTATCGATATCCTTTGACCTTAGTGCACGGGCCTCTTGGGCGGAGACCTCCAAAAGTTTTTTTGCTCTGGCAGTCAGAGGTAGTTGACCCATAGCTAAGGTTCCCCCTGAGGGCTGAACCACATCCTCCACCGACTGCTTGAGCTCATTTAAATCTATGCCGATGTTGGACAGAATCTCAACCGCCTTCCCCTCTCCCAGGCGGAGAAGTCCTAAAAGCAGGTGTTCTGTTCCGATGTAATCGTGTTTAAGTCTGGCCGCCTCATCCCGAGCATACTCTATGGCCTTGCGGGCCCTCTCTGTGAACATCTCATTCATCAGAAACCTCCGCTCCGTTTTCTCTATATTTAAGCCAACCAGCTTTCCGCAACTTACCTCCCCGCTTCTACTCCCTTCCTCTATAAATACATTACGCAAAAAGACTCAAAATGTCAACTTATTTAGCGAAGCCATAGAGAAACAAAGAATTTTTTGGGCACCTTTGTTAACAATCTTTTTATTCATAAAAAATTTTAACTGGCTTACCCCCCCATTTTTGCTCTGACCAGATCTGCCCTCACCCGGTCGCGTTCGCCCGGCTCCATCCTTCTTTTGAAATATTTCTGCAGATGAGCGGGTTGAGTTAAAGCTAAAATCTCGTTCACCTGGGGAAGGCTCACCATCTTTAAGACTCCCATCCCGATCCCCAACCTTATGGCGGAAAGCATATTCAGGACCTCCTCCGAGGTTAAGGTCCTCGCATGTTTTAAGATTCCATAGGCTCGCCAGATTTTGTCCTCTATCTGATCCTTAGCCTCTTTAAACAACCGCCTTCGAGCGTTCTCCTCATATTCGATGATCTGTCGAGTAACCCTCTCCAGGCTTTCCACTATGTCCTCCTCCGATCGCCCCAAAGTGGTTTGGTTTGAAACCTGAAATAGATTTCCCCACACATCTGAGCCCTCTCCATAGAAGCCCCGCACCACCAATCCCAACTTGCTGATCTGAGAAATGACCTTTTCGATTTCTCCAGTGAGCGTGAGCCCAGGAAGGTGGATTAGGACCGAAGCTCGCATTCCAGTTCCGGTATTGGTCGGACAAGCAGTAAGGAAGCCAAAAGTTGGATCGAAGGCATACTCTAAGGATCTGGATAACTCATCGTCTGCCTGATCTGCCATCTGAAACGTCTTGTTCATCTCCAGTCCGGAAGCCAAAGCTTGAATCCTTAGATGATCCTCCTCGTTGACCATCAAGCTTAAGTTTTCCTCTTCACCTATTAGAAGGGCAGAGAAATCTCTGCAACGCGTGAACTCCAGGCTGACTAAGTGCCTTTCCACCATAAAGGCTCGATCCAGATCATCCATCTGGGCACAGTCTACAAACCTTCCCTTGCGGAGGTTGGCGCTTTTCTGAACTGCGGTCTTAACGAAAGACAAAATCTTTTCCCGATTCTCCGCATCTGCCCTTGAAGGGAAGGGCAAATTGGCGATATTGCGGGCCAACCTGACCCTGGAAGATAAGACCACCTGCGACTCAGCACCTTCCCCACAGAGCCAAACCGCAGGTCTTTTGGCCATCTCTTCAAACATATTGCCTTCCTTTTTACTTATCTCATTTTTTGGTGGTCAAAGCTTTTATTCGGTCTCTAAGTTGGGCCGCTTTCTCGAAATTCTCTTCCTGGACAGCCTTCTTGAGCTCCTCTAAAAGCTTTGTTTTCTCCCATAGAGGTTTCATCACGTCCTTGCTGGTGTGAGGGAACTTGCCCCGATGTTGAGTGGAACCATGAACCTTTCGTAAGAGATCGGTAAGCTGATTTCTGAAGGTTTGGTAACAGTTTCCACATCCCAGCCGTCCCACCTTGGTGAAATCGGAAAAACTCATCCCACAAACCGGGCAAGGTTTCTCCGATTCTTTAGTGGGCTTTTTTGCTTGAGTTTGACTGAGCATGCTGGCTAAAAACTCAGCTAAGGGAAACGGCACTCCCTCTAAGGGATTGCGAAATCCCCTCTTCTCTGCACATTCCCGGCAAAGATTTAGAACTGTCTTCTGGTTATTTACTACCTGGGTGAGATGAACCGTAGCTTCCCTTTTGCCGCAATCCTGACACAACATATCGTGTTTCCCTCGATTTTATTTTGAGCCTTTACCTCCCGATATCCTTAGCTTGGCATTGCTTTTCCATGAGCCAGAGTGATTATCCGATGAGCTCTTTGAGCCAAAAGCTGATTATGGGTGGCAATTATGAAGGTGCATCCCTTCTTTCGGTTTAGCTCCGAGATAAGATCATGGAGTTCCTGCGCGGTGGAGGGGTCTAAGTTTCCGGATGGTTCATCAGCGATCACTATCTGGGGTCGGTTTATCAAAGCTCTGGCCACGGCCACCCTTTGTTGTTCACCTCCAGAGAGCTCTCCCGGTTTGTGATTCGCCCTATCGGCAAGTCCCACCTCCGAAAGCAGATGCTTTGCCTCCTCTTTAATTGAGTTCCTCTCTTCTCCAGCAATAAGTCGAGGCATCATGACGTTCTCCAGCGCGGAGAACTCAGGAAGAAGATGGTGAAATTGAAACACAAATCCAATGGTTTTGTTTCTGAAATATGCCAACTTCTTGTCGCTTAAGGCAAAGACGTCAGTGGAATTCAATCTCACCTTTCCTTTCGTGGGACGGTCCAATGCGCCTAAGATGTGAAGGAGTGTGCTTTTGCCCACGCCCGATGCCCCCACCACAGATACCATCTCGCCTCGGCTTATCCTAATGTCTACTCCCTTTAATACGTGAAGCGTTTCAGCACCAGTTTGAAAGCTCTTATGGATGTCTGCGCCCTCTAATACAATATCGTCTTCTTTCATGCGTTCTACAACCTGGTTATTTTTTATTTCGCCACTTTTTTCGCCCTATTAAGCATCATCCTCACAACTTTCGCCTCTTTATAGCATTTTAGTCTGAAAAATGGATTTGTCAACCCCAAATTAACCAGAAAATTTATCAGCCTCTTTATCCTTTGAATAAGTCTAAGCTAAGTCATCTGCAAGATCATAATAAAAAGTTGTTGATTTTCCGAAGAAAGTATCTATGTTGAATTAACACTGAGCCATGTTATGGCTTAAGATATACGAAATTCTGTGTGACGATAATAAATTGAAGGACAAAGAGCGTGGGTAAACTCAAAGAGGCTTCTTTAAAACATTCCTATATTCCGAACCTCGCCTGAACAGTGGGATGGAATATCTAAATCAAGTTGGTTTAAAATTTAATCATCAACCTTAAAGGAGGTGACAGAATATGCCCACCATAGTTCATTTTGAGATCCCGGCAGATGATGTCGAGCGTGCAAAGAAGTTCTACTCCGATCTTTTTGGATGGAAGGTTGAGAAGGTACCAAACATGGATTATTGGATGATTACCACCAGCGGAGAAAAGACGGTGGATGGTGGAATGATGAAGAAAAATCATCCGCAGGAACCAATCACCAACTACATCGATGTGCCTTCCATAGATGAATATGTCAAAAAAGTTGAAAAACTTGGAGGGGAGATAGTTGTGCCCAAGAAGGCGGTGCCAAATTATGGGTATTTTGCGGTATGCCTTGACACCGAGAAAAACGTCTTTGCCCTTTGGCAATCGAACAAAAGCGCTAAGTAAGCTCCGGCGGGGTTCGGAAATTCAAAAGTTACACGCAGGTTGATCTTTTCCACGGATACCATGCTTTAAGAATTATCACATTGAGATGTTCTAATTCAGTGACCATAGGCTGGACGATTACACTCACTTAAGGATAGAACATTTTCAAACCCCTCTCCATTCTGGTGGAGAAAAAGAAACAAGGGATAGGGTAAATTGTGGAATGAACGTCCTTGCCTGATGATCTCTTTGATTTTTCAATAGCGCTGGATTCATCTATTTTAAGTGCTTCCAACAAATTGGGCAATTACACGGTGAATCCTCTTTCTTTCATCCATTATATCAAATTCAATATGAGCACTTGACCTTCTATTGGAGGCAATTTATCTTCTTTTGAGATCCATTTCTCAGGGAGTTTAAAAATATGCACATGTATGAGATAATCAGCAAGAAAAGGGATAGAAAAAAGCTTACCCCAGAGGAGATAGAGTATTTTATCTCAGGTTATACCAGAGATCAAATCCCGGACCATCAGGCTTCAGCGCTTCTGATGGCTATATTTTTGAACGGAATGGATGATGAGGAAACATTTTACTTGACCCGATCCATGATGAACTCCGGGAAGGTGCTGGACCTAAGTTCCGTTCGTGGAGTAAAGGTAGACAAACATAGCACTGGTGGAGTGGGGGATAAGGTCTCCCTGATACTTGCACCTCTGGTTGCCACATGTGGAGTTAAAGTTCCAATGATTTCCGGAAGAGCTTTGGGTCATACCGGCGGAACTTTAGATAAACTGCAGTCCATTCCAGGCTTTCGCACAGATTTATCCCTGAAAAGATTTGTAAAAATACTTTCTCAGACGGGTGTATGCATGATGGGACAGACGGATGAAATTGCCCCGGCTGATAGAAAGATGTATGCTTTGAGGGATGTTACTGCCACGGTCAACTCAATTCCTTTAATCACCTCCAGCATCATGAGCAAGAAATTAGCCGAGGGAGCAGATGCTTTCGTCTTCGATGTGAAAATGGGAAATGGCGCTTTCATGAAAGAACGAAAGCAAGCCCTGCTTTTGGCCAAGAGCTTAATTCAGATAGCAAAGAAATTCAAAAAGAAGGCAGTGGCCTTGATAACCGATATGAATGAACCCTTAGGCGAGGCAGTGGGAAACTCCATCGAGGTGATAGAGTCCATCCGGGCTTTAAAGGGTAAAGCTCCTCCTGATCTTATGAAAGTCACATCAGCTCTTGGCGCACAAATGCTCATCTTGGGGAAAAAAGCTAAAACAATCGCAGAGGCAAAAAAGAGATTAAGTCAAACGATAGAAAGCGGTGAGGCGCTTCTGAAGTTTCGAGAAATGATCGAAAAACAGGGTGGTGATCCGAGGGTGATACACGATTTTAGCCTTCTTCCCTGGGCGAAATTTAAGTCGCTGGTCACCTCACATAAGGATGGATATGTCCAATCGATAGATACTGAAAGAATTGGGCTTTGTGCCATGAAGTTGGGTGCAGGCAGAGAAAAAAGTGACGACTTGATCGACCCAGGTGCAGGCATATTGGTCAAGAAAAAGGTGGGAGATGCGGTCAACAAAGGTGAACCTCTGGCGGTAGTCTTTGCTAACAATCTAAAAAGGATAAAAGAAGCCTCCCAACGGATCAGAGGATCTTATGATATCCAAAGAAGAAAGACCAGCAGGCTGAAGAAGGTTCTGGTATTTGTTGATGAGAGGAGCCAGATCACTAAAAGCTAGTCCAAAATTGAAAAAGAGGGGGCTAATGATTGAGACCACGGTGGTGTATGGCCTGATCCTGTTCTATGTCTGGCTGGTATTCCCTTTAGAAAATCTACTTTTTACTCTGGGAGGATTGGCTTTCGTCCTGGCACTGATTACACTCTCATCTGCCTTTCACGGAAGAACACTTAAAGATGTCGGACTGCGTCGGGATAACTTCTATGGCTCACTTAGGCTGGTGGGAGCCTTTACCTTAGCATGCGCTGCTGTGCTTCTGCTTGCGGGAATTTTTTTAAAGAGCATATGTTTCAATTCTCTGTTTGTGCCGGATTTTCTGTTCTATCTTTTGTGGGCATTTTTACAGCAATATACCTTTCAGTCGTTTTTCAATCTTAAATTTTCAGAACTTTTCACCAAACGGTTTCAGACGGTAGTGGCAACGGCGGTGGTTTTCTCCTCGGTTCACTTCCCCAATCCATTTTTGATGCCCGTAGCTTTTGCGGCGGGGATTTTCTGGTTCTGGTCTTTCCTTAAACAGCCAAACCTTTTCACCGTCTCGTTTTCCCATGCACTCTTGGGAACCTTGGTCAGATACACCTTGCCTTTATCCCTAACCCATAATTTGAATGTGGGCACCCTTTACTCCTCACTTCTGCTAACCATGAATATAACACACCGGATTTGAAACTAAATCATTTGAGTCCTTTCAGGTAAAAGTTCACAAAAAGCGATCTCAGTTCAAAGATGGTGAAGCACCGCCTTGAGGCAAAAAGATTTTGGTTTGCCCTTTACGTTCAAATCTTTGGTTGAGGTTATCAGATGTTTAAAGCTGAGAAAGGGAAACTCATATTAAAGCAAACGAGCCTCCTTCTAGAAAATCCCAGAAACTTAAGGAGGAAAATCGAGTAAAAAAATTACAACGATCTTTTAAGGACTGCCGTATACTTATTCTAAGTTAGAATACTCTAAATTAGAGTAGAAGAGGATGTGCTTCCATGAGCAAAAATGAATTAGTAGTATTGGGACTTTTAAACCAGAAACCCATGCACGGCTATCAGCTCTATCAGGAGATAGAGATAACCAGGATGGAATTTTGGGCTCAGGTTAATTTGGCATCGGTCTATAATACCCTCAGCCGATTAGAACTGAAGAAGATGGTGGAGGCAAAAAAGGAAAAACTGGGACGAACGCCTGAAAGGGTCGTATATCACCTCACCAAAAAGGGGAAAAAGAAATTAGCCTCCTTGGTGGAGCAAACCCTAAAGGATAACAGAATACCTCATTCCAATTTCGTGGTTGGGATCGCCTTCATCAAAGGACTGCCTAAAAGAAAAGCCCTTGAGTGTCTTAGATTTAAAAAAGAATTCTTCCAAAAGAGTTTGAAGCATTTGCTAAATGTTAATAAAAATAAGAGAAAAGAGACACCTTTTCCTTGGGGGGTTATCCTGCAAGCGGCAATAGATCATTTGAGGCTGGGAATAAAAAGGTTGGATGATTTGGTTAAACAGATACAAAAGATGCGAAACTGGAAATGATTTTGAAACCCAAAGAGAGGAAGAGGTAATGAAAAAAGTGATCTTATGGTTAGTTTTGGTAGCCATTATCGGATTTTTGGGGTATAGAGTTTGGATAGCTTATCAGCGAAGCCAGATGAAAGAAATTGAAAAGACAGCTGAAATCCCGCCCGTTCAGATTGAGGTGGTCAAAACCTCTCCTTTGATTGAATCGTTGAATCTCACCGGAGATGTTGAGGGATTAGAGGAGATAAATGTCTTTCCCAAGACTCCAGGAAGATTGGAGAAGGTTAAGGTCAGGGAGGGGGATCGAGTTGAAAGGGATCAGGTCCTGGCTATCATTGACCGAGATATAGATGGGCTTAAATTCGAAACAGCCAAGATTACCTCTCCAGTGGATGGGATCGTGGGAATAGTTTATATGGATAAGGGAGCGAGGGTTAACCCTCCGGATATGGGACCGAATATGGGAACCCCGGTGGTGAAAATTGTAAACATGGACACGGTAAAAGTGGTGGTAAATATAATCGAGAAGGACCTATCGAAAATAAGACTCCATCAAAAAGCCGAAGTATCAGTGGATGCTTATCCCGATTCCATCTTTTCGGGAAGAATAACTTTGATCAGCCCCACCATAAACCCTATGACCAGAACCGCAAAGGTTGAGATCACCATTCCCAACCTAAATCACAAACTCAAACCCGGTATGTTTGCCGATGTGGAGATCATAATCAGAAAGCAAGACGATGCTATTTTAATACCTGCTTATGCGATCCTTGAGCAAAGCAATAACAAAAAGGTATTTACCGTAGTGAGTGGAAAGGCAGTGCCGAAGCTGATCGAGGTCGGAGTAGATCAGGGTGAGTTGGTGGAGGTAAGAAGTGGACTGAAAGCAGGAGATACCCTCATCGTGGCAGGACAACATCAACTTTCCAGCGGTGATCTGGTGAGGATCATTAAGGGAGGAACCAAGTAATGTTTCTGCCCAAATTTTCCATAAAAAGGCCGGTAACCGTTTTCATGATCTTCATCATGGTGGTCATCTTGGGTGTAATCTCCTTTACTCAGTTGCCCATTGACCTTATGCCGGATGTCTCTTTTCCCATGGTGATGGTGGTAACCAGCTATCCTGGAGCAGGACCCTCTGAGATAGAAACCATGGTGACCAAACCTCTGGAGATGTCCTTATCCGCCACGAAAAACATAAAGAATATCTTTTCCTATTCTTTGGAGGAGGTTTCGGTCATAATGCTGGAGTTTGAGTGGGGGACGGATATGGATGTGGCGGCCACGGATGTGAGGGAGAGGGTGGATTTTATTCGCTTTCGCCTCCCTGAAGGAATCGAGAACCCCTTCATCATGAAATTCGACCCCTCAATGATGCCTATTATGTTTTTAGGTATATCGGGGGAAAACCAAACTCAGGCAGAGATACGCTATTTAGCCGAAGAGGTGATCGCACCGAGACTGGAGAGGTTGGATGGGGTGGCAGCCGCCACCCCCATAGGAGGACTGGAAAGAGAGATAAAGGTGGAGTTGAATAAATCCAGGCTGGAAGCTTTAAAAATCTCTGTAAATCAGATCATCGGAGCCATAGGAGCGTCAAATCTGAATCTGCCTGGTGGACATCTCAAGTTCGGACAAAAGGATTTTCTGGTAAGGACCACAGGACAATATACCCAACCCCACCAATTAGAAAATCTCATTATCTCCAATTGGCAAGGTGTTCCCATTCGCCTGAAGGATGTAGCTAACATAAAAGATGACTATAAAGAGAAGACCAGCGTGGTAAGGGTGGGCGGTAGACCAGCCATCGTGGTGGTGGTGCAAAAGGAGTCCAGAGCAAATACCGTTAAGGTGGCGGATAGAATAAGGAAAGCGCTTAATTGGGTTCAAAAAGAGCTTCCTTCGGGCATTAAGATCGATACGATTTGGGATAGCTCCAAATACATCAAAAAGTCGGTATTCAATGTAGAAAGATCAGCCATAGAGGGAGGTTTTTTGGCAGTTATCATCATCCTCCTTTTCCTGAGAAGTTTCTCAAGCACCCTCATTGTCTCAGTTGCCATTCCCATCTCCGTTTTGGTGACCTTCGTTTTGCTTTATTTCGGAAAGATGACCTTGAACGTGACCACCATGGGTGGTTTAGCTTTGGGAATCGGGAGGCTGGTGGACGACGCCATTGTGGTCCTTGAGAATATTTTCAGACATAGGCAACGAGGAGAAAGACCAAATGAGGCCGCTGTGGTGGGGGCAAGCGAGGTTTCAACTGCGGTTCTGGCGGCAACCATCACAACCATCATAGTTTTCATCCCCATTTTCTTTGTAAGGGGAATGGTAGGGATTTTGTTCCGCCCTATGGGATACACGGTGGTCCTCTCCTTGGCCGCATCCTATTTTGTGGCTATGATCTTGATTCCCCTTCTAACCTCAAAATTCTTGAAAGTTGAAAAGGTCGGGAATCCGCAAAAGTTTATCCCCAGAGGAAAGCTTTTCAGGGTGAGCCAAACGATGTTTGATGCCATGGATGGATATTATCAAAAAGCTTTAACCTGGGCAATAACCCACAAAAAGACCGTAATTTTGGGGGTATTCGTGGCGCTTTGTGTCACTTTACCCTTGTTTAGATTTATTGGAGCAGAGTTCATTCCTCAGATAGACGAAGGACGATTTCAAATTTCAGTGAAAATGCCTGTCGGCACCGAGCTGAAACGGACCCAGAAAGTTCTGGCTCAAATAGAAAATATCTTGATTGAAAATGTTCCAGAGATGAACTCCATGATGGTCAGGGGAGGAATTGAGGGGAAGGGGATCGAGGCTCTCTCGGCCATTTTCCAAGACATAACCGGACCACATGCCGCTAATATAGAGGTGGGTTTAGTCGATCGAAGCAAACGAAAACGATCCATGTTCGAGATTATGGAACTCTTACGCCGTAAGCTTAAGGATATTCCCGATGCGGATATCAATTTGAGATCGGCTGGACTCACAGCTGAGATCACCAGTTTTGGTGCCGCTTCTGCTCCCATTGTGGTGGAGATCCGGGGTTATGATCTGGAAACTGCACGTAGGTTGGCTCAAGAGGTGAAAAAAATTATAGAAAATATCCCGGGAAGCAGAGATGTGAGAATAGAACGGGAGAGGGGACGACCTGAACTGCAAATCAAAATCAATAGAGATCGTGCCGCCGCTTTGGGTTTAACCGTGGCTCAAATCGCTCAGACCATTCAGATCAATGTAGATGGAGCCGTTGCCTCTTTGTTCAGGGATCCAGAATTAGGCAAGGAATACAATATCTTGGTTCAATTAAGAGAGGAGGATAGAAGAGATCTTTTGGATTTAGACCGAATCTTTATCACCTCTTATTCGGGTAAACAGATACCCCTTTCCAATGTTGCTCAAGTGGTCAAAGCCGAGGGTCCAGTCAAAATCGACCGCAAAAACCAAGAACGGATGATTCTGGTAACCTCTCAGGCTTATGGTCGACCTGCCGGAACTGTGGCGGCTGAGGTGGAATCCAGGATCAAGAAGACATTGAAGATACCGGAAAACTTCCTCGTGGATGTGACCGGAGCCTATGAGGATCAACAGGAATCATTCAGAATATTGGGATTGGCTTTGATCTTGGCTGTCGTTTTGATCTATATGGTTTTGGCAGCACAGTTTGAATCGCTGTTTGATCCATTTATCGTGATGTTCTCGGTCCCCTTGGGGCTAATTGGTGTAATGTGGGGTCTGTTTTTGACCGGGCACACGTTAAGCATCCTCTCTTTTCTTGGGATCATCATGATGGCAGGAATCGTGGTCTCCAATGCTATACTTTTAGTGGACTATACCAATATCCTGAGAAAAAGAGGGCTGAAGCTACATGAGGCGGTGGTCCAGGCGGGCAGGACCCGTCTGCGTCCCATTCTGATGACCTCCTTCACCACCATGCTGGCTTTGGTTCCCATGGCTTTGGGATTGGGAGAGGGAGGGGAGATGTACTCTCCCATGGCGGTGGCGGTGATCAGCGGTCTTTCGGTCTCCATGGTGCTTACCCTGCTTTTTATTCCAACACTATATACCATATTTGAAGAGAGAGTAAAAAGGAAAGCCTTTATTCAATGATAAGGATTGCACCGAGATATGTTCAAAGAGGGAAAGAGCGATTTTTTGCATTGCCCCCCGAAAAGGATCGCTGGATCCCAGCAAAATATAGACTTCAGCCCGAATTGTAACATCATCTGAGGAAAAAGGTTATAAAACCAAAAGGAAGATTGGCATGAAACTTGCGTTTTTGATATTTAATACCCCCCTTGAACCTGAGGTAAAGAACCTCTTAAAGAGGGTTCAAGTGGTTCATTATACCCGCTGGGAAAAGGTTAAGGGGGTAGGCGAGACCGGTCCGCATTTCGATGATGAGGTGTGGCCCTCGGTGAACATTGCCCTCATGTTTTCTCTGGAGGACGAAAAGAAGAATGAAATGGCAGAGGGAGTTCGAAGAATCAGAGAGCAATTTCCCGATGAGGGTATAAAGATGCTAGTTTTGCCCTTGGAAGAGATAATATAAGTTTCTCTCTTTACCAAAAGGAGGCGGAACTAACGGATCCATTCCGTCGCATCCTCTCAGGTGTGGGTATTCGTTCAAAAAACTATATGTGCAGAGCAAAGAACAAAAAATTTGCAAGGATAATAAAATGATAAAAGGATCTGCTCAAGCAATTTTGATATCTTTTTTCGTCGTGGTATGTATTGCTTCAGCCAAGGGAAGGAGCTACGATTTGAACCTGGACCAATGCCTTCAGGTGGCTTATCAAAATAACAAAACCCTTCTACAACTCAAGCAGAGGATCAATTCAGCCAGATATAAGGTGGAAGAAGCAAGATCCGTTTTTTTCCCTCAATTATCCTTTCGGGGAAGTTATACCCGTCTGGGACGTGTTCCCGGGTTTGAAACGCCGGGCCTGTCTATCCAGATGGATTCCCTTTTGCTTCAATTTCCTTCCATGAAGGCAGATTTTGGCTCAAAGGACAATTACAACCTCACACTTTCGCTTCAACAACCTTTGTTCACCTGGGGAAGGATCAAAAACAGCTACGAGATGACCAAACATAGCCTTGATCTTACTAAGGAAGAATACAGAAAAACACAGCAGGAGATAAAGTTTAATGTGATTTCCTTGTTTTATACCACGCTTCTGGCTAAGGAGTTGATCAGGGTGAGGGAGGGATCGATCAAACGAATCGAAGATCATCTAAGCACGGTTCAAGAAAGATACAACAAAGGATATGCTTCGGAGTTTGATGTTTTAAGGGTCAAAGTTCAATTGGCTAATGCCAAGCCCCCTTTGGTACAGGCGAAGAATCTTCACCAGCTAACCTTAGACAACCTTAAGAACCTTTTGGGAATCAGTTTACAGGATTCAGTCAATCTGGAAGGGACCTTAGAATTTGAGCCGATCGAAGTCGACCAGTCTAATGCGGAGGAATTCGCTTTTGAAAATCGACCTGAACTGAAGCTTGTGGCAGATCAGAAGAAAATAGCTAGGGAAGCTTTAGCCTTAGCAAAAGCAGGGGATAAGCCTTCCCTGTTCGGGTCAGCCAACTACGAATACAAAAGACCTTATTACAGTGAGGATACCTGGAAAACTGATTGGAATTTTACCTTGGCTTTGAGTTTACCCCTCTTCGATGGCTTTCTTACCAGGTCCAAAGTGAGAGGGGCAAGATCAGCTTTGAAACAACTGGAGATAACCGAAGAACAAATCCGCGACTTAATCAGGTTGGAGATCAGCCAGGCTATCTCTGACCTAAATCTGGCCAAGGAGGACATCCTTTCTCAAAGGGAGAATGTGAAGCAAGCCAAGGAGAGCTTAAAAATTGCTAAGGTGCAATACAAAAAGGGCATGCTAACCAATCTGGAGTTGATGGACACAGAGTTTGCTTTGACTGTGGCAGAAACCAATTATCTTCAGGCTTTATCGAATTATCTTATTGCCAAAGCCAAATATGAAAAAGCCATCGGAAAGGAATGAAAAGGAGCAAAGATTTAAATATAAAAAATAAACTTGATTTTTTTCTTCCCGCAAGATAATCTCAAAATCCATAAGAGAAAATATCCTGTCGAGTGTTATCCTTTGCCCTCCAGCGTGTAGCGTGAGGTTTGCATTTCTGCAAGCTCCATAGGAGATCTGAGTCGTTTCTTGATAAATTATACATACAAAAGTAGCATCCGAACCTGTCCCGGACCAAAGCTTCGTAGTGGTCAAGCTTGCTCGATATAAGTTGATTCGTAATTTACGCTTTATAGATGGCAAATCCGCAAAGCAAGCTTTGCCACTACGATTTCAAGCAGAGGCGCATTTATGCAATTCGTGGGGCTCGATGAATCGAGCCCCACAGTTTTTCTTCTCTTGGGTTGCATTGGACTTTGTAGTTCCGATGATTTAGGGGAAATTTCGGACCAGAGAAAAAT
>JAOZNS010000035.1:14544-16987 GCA_029933635.1 Candidatus Zixiibacteriota bacterium
TATGGGGCAGTGCATTTATTCCTCTGTGATTTCTAATGCTGCATTAGAAATCTCTTGTTTTTTTCAAAATCTATGAGTATACTCGACAGGTGAGAAGGAGGAGGGGTGTTTTGAAAAAGAAATTGGATTTTATTTTAAAGATCATTTTGTCTGCAGGATCCATAGGAGTTGTTCTTTGGTTAGCATATCTTCAGATCTCCTCAGGCTATAGCCTTGGAAGACAACATCCCTCATCGATTTTGTTCCGTTCTGATTTTCATCCCTCTTTTTCTCCAAAGGGTGGTCAGAGCTTCTGTTTGATTCAATACGATAATGATTTACCCTCTTACTATTTTGACAGATTCGAGGCAGGCGATGGGATGGCGGTTTTCATGGATCCGGAAGCATGTGGCTTTGATAGCACCTATCCGTTCAAGCTCACCAACGTGCATCTTTATCTTTATGATCCGGGATCATTCATCTGGCCGGTGGAGATTAAAGTGAATATAAAAGATGCACCTGAGCCAGAGGATTCTATACAGAAGCCTGGGACCCTCCTTCATGAGCGGACCTTTATCATCCCTGCAGATTCGGGTTACGATGTGGAGAATCCGCAAGATGCCATGAATCTGACCCTTGATGAAGTTTTTTGTGTGAACGCTCCTTTCTTTCTGGAAGTTATTTACACCGGGGGAACGGAACCAAGCTATCCCAGCTTGGTGATGACCGATCCCTCCGACCGACCAGATACCAATGAAAACTGGGTAAAGTGGAAAGGAAGCTACGTCGAATGGCACGACTTCTGGGAGCCTTGGGCGCTTCCCGGAAGAGCTATCTTGCGCATCACCGGATACCCCAATGCAATAGACTGCAATATATGCTGGGATTGGATGCCCGAGAGCACCAAGGCTCCGGGCGGAACACCCGATTTCGATCAATATCAGTTCTGTTCCGATTCGGTGGCGTTATGTGGACCCACCGCTGTAGCTAATTGTTTAGCCTGGCTTGATGCCATCCCCTCCATATCAAGCCCGGATAGCTTAATTAGAACGCTTTGTGATTACTTACATACCGACCCCTTCACAAATGGAGGAACTCGGGTCGATTCAATTTACATTGGCTTAGATTCACTTTTTGCTGATTATGGTCTGGATTTTTATGCCGTCACATTCGAGACCCCGAGGTTTTTGGAGATGGCTGATTCGCTTAAAAGGTCAGCTAATATTGTGCTCCTTTTAGGACTCTGGCAAAATATAAATGACACTTGGCATCGGATTGGTGGACATTATGTTTCTATGGCGGGTGCATGTAAGCTGAATTCCTGGGTGGCAATAAGCGATCCTGCGGTGGATAATACAGAACAAGGGGCTAGGGGAAGAATTCTTCCACCACATGAGCCACATCCTGAAGACCACACGCAACATAACATGCAAGGCTTCGTCTCCCATGATGCTTATATTTCAGATACGCTTTCGGTCGGTCCATATTCTGGATCGTGGCGATTGAAGGATTTTTATGAGGAGGATCTGCCTTGGTCCTCCCGGTTTGAGGGACTGAATTTTCAGCCAGAACAGATGCAATATGCGCATGCTTATGATTCGACTGAAAATTTATATGCCGTGGTGGAGTATGCCATCATGATTCTGGAAAAACCTACCTTGGTGTCAGAAGAGGAGATGCAAACTCCGATAGGTTTTCGGCTTTTTCAGAGCTATCCCAATCCGTTTAACCAGCATACGGTTATCAGGTATAGTTTATCCAAATCGATGGAGGTCACGCTGGTCATTTATAATATCTTGGGTCAAAAAGTCAGGACTCTGGTAAACAGAGAAAGGCAGGAAGGATCGGTTAGCCTGCTCTGGGATGGAAGAGACGATCAGGGAGGGGATTTGAGCTCAGGCATTTATTTTTATCAGCTCCGCGCAGGTGAATTTTCTCAGAGCAAGAAAATGATTCTGTTGAAGTAGCTCACCGGATCGAACAAATGGGAATATTTATAACACCCACTTACAAAAAATTTCTTTTTTGACCGAACACAAACCTCTTGCATTTTCTCAAGACGTCTTTATATTTGGGAAAAATTGAAAAAATCGAAATCAACTTGATGAAGTGCAGGAAGCCAGATTATAGTAGGGGTTGGGTGGATCCAATCCATAAAAAACCTTGAAATGAAAAAGGAGGTGGGATATAAAACAGATTAAATAAACGATTTTACCTAACCCGAAACCTTAGCCGGGCTTTTCAAAGTCCAAAAGAAGGAGAAAGCTCATGGGACGAAAAGTAATGTCAATAATTGTGGTAACTTTCCTCTTCATACTTTTTCTTCTCGCAAATTCAATCACCTGGTGTTTTGAAAAACAAAAACCTCTACAAATTCCAGAAGATCAGCTGTTTGCTCCCTTCGCCTCAGAACAATGGAAAGACCTCACCTTCTGTGTGCTTCAGAACGATGATGGTTCACCTG
>JAOZNS010000036.1 GCA_029933635.1 Candidatus Zixiibacteriota bacterium
ATTTTAAGATAAGAAAAATCAAAAATAAAAACAAGATAAATCCAAAGCCCCCCATCTGGGAGACCAAAAAACGTTCCACCTTGACCAAAATGAAGGAGAGCAAAAAGGCGGAGTATAGAAGGGAAAAGGTTCCATACCAGATATATATTTTTTTAGCCCTCAAGGACGCTTCCAGCCCGATATCCTTCTGCTTAAGAAATTTTTTCTTTAAAAGAGCAGAGATATAACCGAATGCTTTCTTCCTTAGGTTGGGGATCTCCAGATAATCGGTCAAAAGGTAATATCCATCTAATTTTATAAGGGGATTGAAGTTAAAAAGGACCGTTATCCCGGAAGTGAGGACCACCACGAAAAGGAAGCGGGATAAGGCGGTGTCCTGAGTGATGATTCGCCAAAGGATGGTTGCGACTGCCCATACCAAAATCTGGCAATATGCTCCAGCAAAGGTGACCCACAGTTTTTTTGATTTTTCCTTAAAAAGATAGGCGTCACTGACGTTGCAGAAAAAACAGGGCTGAAAATAAAGCAGAAGAAATCCCATCTCATGCACCTCTCCTCCAAAGTATTTGCAGGTCAATCCATGAGCGAACTCGTGCAAGACCACCACCAAGAATATGGCCACCCAGACTTGGAGGATGGTTCCGAGCCCAAAAATTCCCTTGAGGCTGTAACCCAACTCATCCCACTTAGAGAGGGTGATTAAGATCGCCAGAAAGATGAAAAGCAGGGAGAGGACAAAAAAATGAGGGGTGAATATGAATTTGGTGTATCTTATGATTCGATTTAGAAGCTGATCTGGATCAAATCCCTTCAGCTTTATGAAAAGAAGCTTTCCCGGGAAGGTCCTTTTCTGATATTGGAGTCGGGCCAGCTCCCTTTCAGATATTTCGCTTTTCAAAAAGCCTAAGCTTTCCAGTTGCTGGATGAATTTGTGCAAGGTTTCTATGGGAAGCCTGATATGAAAATGTCTGAAAAATCTCTCGGTTATCTGTTGGGGCGAAGTTTTTCCATCGAGATTTTGAGTGATGAAATATTCAAATTCCTTGATGCGGAAAAATCTCCGGGTGATGGGATCCTTCACCACATAATAGGTGATATTTTCAAACTCCTGCTGGCTGATGATCAGATCATCCCGGAATTTTGGAAAGCTTTTTTCCATAAGGCTTCACCTTTAAGACAGGATGAAAAACAAGCGGGAAATCGAGTCTTTTCACTTGTAATTTAGTGGCTTCAGACAAAACAGGCAAGGTAAAATTCTGCACTTTTTGATTGACCCAGGTCGGGACGGATTCCCACGCAAGGTGTGCAAAAATTGGTCATCTTAGAGGTTTGCTGAAACGCTTAGGTTATGATAAAAAAGTGTAAAAAATGTAATTTTCCCCTTGACAAGTGAGAAATAAATTTTATATTTAGAAGTAAAGAGCCTTATAGCAAAAGTAATTTTAAAGGTGTAGGTTTACTCCTTCCGACCAAGAGAAGGCAGGCTGAACAGAAATTGGTTAATTTCTGAAAGGGATGGTCTGTCTTTATTATATGATTTCTCTACTTTTTATGCTAAGTCATTGAAATTATTAGAACCGGCCAATCCCTAAAATCTTAAAATTTGGGAGCTTTAACCGATATTAGATAAAAGGAGGTGTTATCGAGTAGAAAATTTGAACAATTGCTATTGCTATTATCTTAGGCTCTTTTAAGAGGGGGAGTTTGAAGTGGAAAAAATAGATAGCAACTAGGCTTTTGCACAGGAGGATATGAAATGAAAGGTAAAATTAAAGTCTTGTTCATCTTGGTGATTGCGGTGGCACTTTTGTGGGGAAGCGGTTACCTTTTCCTCCCGGACACAGTTGCTCAGAAGTCATCAGATCAGCCGGCGGTTTCACGAGGTGCATATTTTTATACACCGGTAGCAGCTAAGCCGGACAAGGTTGAAGGCTATAAGCCTACTCGGTATGCTCCCCGGGTGGGTGTGAAGAAGCAGGAGGGTGGAGAGACCTGCGATGATGCATATTCTATTTCCAGTTTGCCCTTCTATGCTACCGGCTACACCTGTGACAACGTTGATGATTATGATGAAGCTTGTCCTTATACCAGCACCTCACCGGACGTGGTTTATTCCTACACTCCCGGATCAGACCAGACCATCAACATCGACCTGTATGGGTCATATTATGATACCAAGGTGTATGTTTATGAGGACGCCTGTGTGCCACCCTACTATGCTTGCAATGACGATTATTATCCAGATTACACCTCAGCGATAATGGGGTTGGATATTTATGCTGGGCACACCTATTACATAGTAATTGATGGTTATGGAGGAAATTGTGGAGATTATGTGCTTGCCATTGAAGAGTATACCCCTTGCGACGTAGTATGTCCTCCGGGAGGCATTGCGGAACAGGAACCCATCTGCGAGGAGAACTGGGAGGATATATGGAACGGTGGATGCAACTCCTCACCCTATGTCTTTGAGGACGTGAATTGTGGCGACACCATCTGTGGAACTTCCGGAACCTATCTGTATTATGGATCCAATTATAGGGATACGGACTGGTTCAGGGTGGTGCTGACCACCCCGGCTACCCTTAGCTGGAAAGCGGTGGGCGAGTTCCCAATACTGATCTTCATCATCGACGCCGGCTCTGAGAATTGTGTGGATTATACCATACTCGGCAACACCACCGCCAACCCCTGTGACACCGCTTTTCTGTCATTTGACGTACCTGCCGGAGTCTACTGGCTGTGGGTTGGTCCTTCGGTATTTGAAGGTATCGACTGTGGTGTAGAGTATGTGGGCATAGTTGGTTGTGAGGTGGCCACCACTGGTGCCTGCTGTAACGATTTTGAGCCCTATGATTGCCAGATGCTGACGCCTGAGGAGTGTGCAGCTTTGCCCGATCACACCTTCTTGGGAGTAGGCATCAGTTGCGGTCCTCCCAATCCCTGTCTGCCTGCACCTCCCAATGACGATTGCGAGAACGCCATAGAGATCTTCCCGCCGGATTGTCCGGATGTGCAGACCGTCTCCGGAACAACGATTGGCGCCACCATCGATTGTCCGGGCGTTCTGGATTGGGACGCGGTCTGGTATAAGTTTGATCTGCCTTATACCAGCAATAATCTCCTTATTGATTACTGTCCTACCAACAGCCCGGATGTGTATACTCGTGGTGTGGTTCTATATGATGAATGTCCCCCAGACTGCCCAAATTACATTCTTTATACTGGATATCAGTGGGTGACCTGTCCATCCGGGTATACCGATCTGACAGTGTGGTGGAACAATCTCCCAGCAGGAACATATTGGTTGCCCGTATACGTGCATGACTGGGATGATAATCCTATGGATTTTGCTTTCGACATCTGCGTGGAGGAAAGTCCCGGACCGGGACCGGGGGATAACTGTGATAATCCTTTAACGGTCGAACTACCAGCGGAATTGGATTATAGTGATATAGGGCAAACCACTTGCGGGAGAATTGATGACTATGACAACACCTGTCTTGGTTCCTATGATGGTGGTGAGGATATCATCTATGAGTTGACGGTTACCTCAGCTGTGGATGTGGACGTAACGCTGGATCCGAAAAGCACTACTTGGACCGGAATTGCTTTAGACGATGCCTGTCCTCTGGATCCGTCAACTTGCCTTTATAAGTCGACAAGTTCAAGCGCTGTGCCTCATGGATTTACAGGTGTCCATCTGGAACCGGGGACCTACTACATAATGGTCGACACCTGGCCCAGCCCGGATTGTATTCCAGAGTTTGATTTGTTCATAACCGCAAGTACACCTCCACAGCCTGGTGATAACTGCAGCCTGCCGATAGAAATCAATCTCCCTGCGGAACTTCCATATATGGATAGAGAGCAGACCACCTGTGGGAGAAATGATGATTACGAAAACACCTGTCTGGGCTACTATGATGGTGGTGAGGATATCATCTATCAGTTGAACGTTACCGATCCGATCTACGTCCTTGTGACTTTGGATCCCAAAGGAACCACCTGGACCGGAATTGCCTTAGACGATGCCTGTCCGCCCGGTGACCCCTGTATGTATTATTCCACCACTTCTGGCAGTTCACCACACGGCTTTGAGGCTGATCTGGCGCCGGGCACTTACTACATCATGATCGATACCTGGCCCAGCCCGGACTGCATCCCCGATTTCGATTTGACCATAGATCCACTTGGTCCCGAGATCTCGGTAAGCCCGGATAGCTTCTTCCAGGTGCTCAATCCAGATGTGACTGTGGATGATTATCTGTTCATCTCCAACGTAGGATATATGGATCTGGATTATCAGGTCAGCGAGGATCCAGAAGTTGGCTGGCTGAGCTTATCACCTACTTCCGGCACGGTGCCTATTTCCCAGACCGATACTGTGACCGTCTCATTTGACGCCACCGGACTGGGGGTGGGCGATTACTACACCACCTTGGTGGTTGCCAGCAACTCGGTGAAGCAACTTACCGATACGGTTTTGGTTCCAGTGCATCTGGTCGTGGAGCTTCCTCCAGATATCGATGTGGTGCCGCCCGAGGTGTCAATGGGCGTGATTCCTGACTGCAGCATGGACCGACCCATCCGGGTTTACAATTATGGTCCTGGAGAGCTGAGATTTGAGGTAAGCGTGGCTGGTAGCCCACCTCTGCTAAGCGGAGCCTCCGGTGACAACGAGAGGATCTTAAATCAGATCAGGATGAACAACGAGGAGTCCGAAAGAATGCAGCCTAAGGCTAAGGATGCCACCTTAAAATCCGTTCCTAAGGAGCTTAAGAATTCTTCCCGGATTCCCAGCAGGGGTGAACAGGTATTGGCTGGTGCCGGAGGATTCACCATAAGGAGCGGAGACACCCTGATTGAGGAGGGCTTTGAGGTTGCGGTCCCGCCAGATGGCTGGGGTTGGGTCCAAGGTCCTGGCGTTCAGGGTGGTTCTTCCCCTGCCTATTGGCATCAGGACTGCAATGGCTGGTACGCTCATTCTGGCATGTGCGGTGCCTTGGTAGGGTGGGGATACACCATCGACACATGGCTGATCACGCCTACTTTAAGCCTGGGTGGTGAATCGTCCTTGAGGTTCTGGTGGGAGTCCAGCTACTACTGGCACGTTGATCCTTATGACAATGGAGACCTGTTTGTCAAGGTCAGTACCGATGGAGGCACAAACTGGGATATCCTGTGGACCTTTGGCGATTCCGCCATGGTGGTGAATTCCGGTGCGCCCTGGCCCTGGGAGAACTGGGTCATGTATGAGTCATATATTGACCTGACCGGATACAAAGGAGATGTGTTGGTCGCATTCAACGTGGTGGCAGATGATAATGCTGATGTTGCGATCGATGACGTGTTAATTGAGACCACCGGTCCGGCCTGTCCTGTCACGGTTAGCCCAGATGCAGGCACCGTCGCTCCGGGAGACTACTCCGAGCTGACCCTAACCTTCGACGGGACTGACTTTGAGCAGTGTGTGGATGAGACCATCACCTGTTATCTGGTGTTTGACTCCAACGATCCGGATGAACCCACGGTAGGAGTGCCGGTCGATATGTGGTCTGGCAGAGGAGATGTGTTCGACCCATGGTGTCTGCTCGACTTGGGAGATGTGGTCTTCCTGGTCAACTTTGTGTATCGGGGCGGACCTGCTCCTGATCCTGTCTGCATGGGTGATTGCAATCCTCCTCATGATGGAGTGGTGGATGTGGAGGACGTTATGTATCTCATCCAATACCTGTATGAGGGAGGTATGCCACCCTTGGCAGAGCCGAAGATTCCTCAGCCGGGCACCATAAGGTAACCTTCTTCTGCCGGTGCCAACGGCAAAAGACAACAATAACTTTCTAACCTCAAATCGAGGATTAGATAAGTTCAAGAGCCCCCAGATGGGGGCTCTTG
Organism: Candidatus Zixiibacteriota bacterium; assembly: GCA_029933635.1. Lineage (GTDB taxonomy): Bacteria > Zixibacteria > MSB-5A5 > MSB-5A5 > SM1-73 > SM23-73-3. The sequence continues at coordinate 5,899 of JAOZNS010000036.1, forward strand.
TTTTTTGCCTATTATCCAAAGATATGGAGAATCTTTTATAAGTTAGGGTCCTCTCCTTTTAGTTGAAGGGATTTTTTGTGAGAGGAAGAGGATTAAAAACTTATTGAATTTGTTCTTATTAGAACCTCACCCCTCAGTTGATTCATAGGTCCTGTTTTCCCCTCTCCACTTTGTGGAGAGGGGGAGTAAGGGGGGAGAGGTCAAAAGTATCTTTGTCCGCAGGAGTCAAATGAAAAGCCATAGATCTTGTAGTTGGGATCACAACTGAGGATGGTTTTATAGCCTGCATCGGATGATTTCGGGTAGGGGCAATCTTCAGATTCACTCCTTTGATTTGCTCAGTTGACTCAAATGAGGTGGAGCTAAAGCTTTACCCCTACACTAACACAAAATGTCCCGTGGATCGATATCCTTCAAACAACCGGTGATGAAATAAGGCTAATGAGAGACAAAAAAAGGAGATTTTTATCTTACTTTTTAGAAAAAGCTTTATGTTGCCAGAAACTTTAGCTTTACTCCGCTATTCAATTTTCTTATCCTTTTAAGATCATCCGTTTTTCCCCTGATCCGCAGACGGATGCCTCCTTTTTCAAATCTGCTTTCCATCACCACCCCCATTTTGTAAACCCAGCAAAGCAGGTCTGAATGTTTATCCTTCATATAAAGCAATGCTTCTGACCAATCAGCTTTTGCAAAATCAGCTATTCTTTCAGCCAGATCTGAAATTCCAACCCCATTCTGGGCGGAGACCAAAATTTTATCATTTTTCTGCTTATGGCTCGGGGGGAGGATCATGGTATGCTTCTGAGGATCGAAAGGCTGGGGTAGCCTATCGATCTTATTGTAGATAAAGAGGGTGGGCTTGTCCAGCGAGCCAAGCTCTGCGAGGACCTGGTCGACTTTGGTTATATGTTGCTGAAAGTCAGGATGGCTGATGTCCACCACATGGAGAAGAAGATCTGCCAACCTTACCTCATCCAGAGTGGATTTGAATGAAGCCACCAGATGATGGGGGAGCTTTCTTATGAATCCTACCGTGTCGGTGATGACGACCTTAACCCCTTCCAGAAGTTTACCATTCTCCGAAACCCTCAAGAGCCTGGTGGTAGAGTCCAGGGTGGCAAAGAACTTTTCTTCCACAAATACTGAGGAGGAGGTGAGCCGATTGAAAAGGGTGGATTTTCCCACATTGGTGTAACCCACCAGGGTGACTTTAAATATGTCTTTTCTTTTTTTCCTTTGGACGCATCTTTCCTTATCTATTTTGCTTAGGGTCTTTTCCAGCTCTTGAATCTTTCTTTTCACCCTTCTTCGATCCATCTCAAGCTGAGTCTCACCGGGACCTTTGGTGCCGATTCCTCCCCACTGTCTGGAAAGGTGAGTCCATCCTCGGGTTAGCCTGGGCAGAAGATATTTAAGCTGGGCTAACTCCACCTGGACCTTGGCTTCCTTGGATTTTGCTCTTTTAGCAAATATGTCCAAGATAAGCCAGCTCCGATCTATCACCTTCATATTCAGCTTCTTTTCCAGATTATAAACCTGAGCCGGGGTCAGATCGTCGTCGAAGATGAGGATGTTGGCTCCCAATCTTTGGGACAGGGCTATAAGCTGGTCGGTTTTACCTTTTCCCACAAAGAAGGTGGGATTGAGCTTCTGACGTTCTTGGATTACGATGTCCAATACCTCTCCTCCTGCTGTCTCGGTCAGAAGCGCAAGCTCCTCCAAGGATTCCTCAACCGCGAATCTGCTTGAGGTAGGTAATTTTACCCCCACAAGGAGGGCTTTCTCTTTCGTTCTTAGTTTGGCTACCTCGAACAATTTATCCTTTACTGGTTTTTTAAAAGTCTGCTCTCCATTATATTATACATTTAAAACAGCAAAAAATTGTGCAGAAAGTGATAAAAAATATAAGATGGGTAAAGATCCGTCCTTTCTTAGGAATACCTTTCGGCTCGAATTTCTGCTCCATTTTATTACTAAAATTACCAAACTTGTTCTTGCCAGTCAGGTTCTCCATTCGTATATTGATAGTTCAACCTTCATATGAGGAGAATCAGGTTTGGACACAGATCGCATCAGAATCAAGGGCGCCAGAGAGCATAACCTGAAAAACATCGACGTGGAGATTCCACGAAACAAGCTGGTGGTGATCACCGGTTTGTCTGGATCGGGCAAATCCTCCTTGGCCTTTGACACCATCTACGCTGAAGGTCAAAGAAGGTATGTGGAATCTCTGTCTGCTTATGCCCGACAATTTCTGGGGATGATGGAGAAGCCGGATGTTGACTTTATCGAAGGGCTTTCTCCAGCGGTCTCCATCGAGCAGAGAAGCTCAGCTAAAAATCCCCGTTCGACCGTGGGGACGATAACCGAAATATATGATTATTTAAGACTTTTGTTCGCTCGGGTGGGAACCCCTTTTTGCTATAAGTGCGGGAGAAGAATCTCTCAACAGACGGTGGAACAGATAGTAGATTTTACGCTTTCTCTCCCCAAAGGTAAGAAGATTCAAATTCTGGCTCCACTGATCAGGGGGAGAAAAGGAGAATACCGAGAGGTATTTGATCAGATCAGAAAGGAAGGATTTGTTCGCGTAAGGGTGGATGGGAAAATAATGGAGGTGGAAGAAAAGATCAAATTGGAGAAGTATAAGAAGCACAACATTGAGGTGGTCGTGGACCGGCTGGTGGTGGACAAAAAAATCGCAAGGAGATTGGCTGATTCCTTAGAGACCGCCTTGAAGCTGGGATCCGGCATGGTGATGGTCGATGTGACGGGCCAGGAGGAGCTTTTGTTTTCCGAACGCTATGCCTGTGTGCATTGTGGAATCAGCTATGAGGAACTTTCACCCAGGATGTTCTCCTTCAACAGCCCGTATGGCGCCTGCCCCACCTGTAGTGGGCTGGGAACCAAAATGGAGATAGATCCAGATCTGGTCGTTCCAGATCAAAGCGTCTCCATTGCGTATGGTGCCATAGCACCTTGGGGGACACCACTGGGTAGCTGGTATTATCATCAGCTCAAAAGCTTAGCCGAACATTATAAATTTAGCTTATATGTTCCCTTTTCTAAGTTAAGTTCTGAGGTGAAGAAGATTATCCTTTATGGAACAGGAGCCAGGGAGTTGCGCTTTCACTGGGAGGATGAAGAAGGTAAGGGGGAGTATTACGGAAGCTTTGAAGGTGTGATCCCCAATCTGGAAAGACGGTATCGCCAAACAGAATCGGAGTCGGTGCGGGAATGGATAGAGAAATATATGCGAATACTTCCTTGCCCCGATTGTAATGGAGACAGATTAAAAAAGGAAAGCCTCTCAGTTAAAGTGGGTGGAGTGAATATAGCAGAGTTAACTAAGCTCTCGGTAAAGGAGGCGGCTAAGTTTTTTGCCAGATTAAAGCTTTCACCACGGGAACATCAGATAGCAAAACAGATCCTAAAGGAGATAAACGAAAGGTTGGGTTTCTTGATGGATGTGGGGCTGGATTATCTGACGCTGGATCGTTCTGCCGCATCCCTCTCCGGTGGCGAAGCACAAAGGATAAGATTAGCCACTCAGATCGGCTCCAGATTGGTGGGGGTATTGTACATCTTGGATGAGCCTTCGGTGGGGCTTCACCAGAGAGACAACAAAAGGCTTTTAAATACCCTTTTAGGCTTGAGGAATTTGGGCAACACCGTGCTGGTGGTGGAGCACGACCGAGAGACCATAGAGACAGCAGACCATGTTATAGATCTTGGACCCGGAGCAGGGAAGGACGGAGGATGGGTGGTGGCTCAGGGAACGCCGGACCGGATCAAACGAAGCAAAAAATCTCTTACCGGAAAATATCTTTCAGGGAAATTGACCATCTCCGTTCCAGACAAAAGGAGGAATGGCAATGGAGGTTTTCTGACCATAACCGGAGCGGCGGGAAACAATCTCAAAAGAATTCGGGTGGATTTTCCCTTGGGAGTGTTTATCTGCGTAACCGGCGTGTCCGGCTCGGGGAAGTCGACTCTGGTTAATGAAACCCTCTTTCGAATCTTAGCCCAACATTTTTATAACTTCAAAATTGCTCCATTGGAATATGAAAGCATCAAAGGTTTGGATAACATTGACAAGGTGATCAACATAGATCAATCTCCCATCGGCAGGACACCCCGATCCAATCCCGCCACCTACACCGGAGTCTTCACCCCCATCCGAGATCTTTTCGCCATGCTTCCTGAGGCTAAGGTGAGGGGTTACAGACCGGGTAGATTCAGCTTCAACGTTCAGGGGGGGAGATGTGAAGCTTGCGAGGGAGACGGCATCATCAAAATCGAGATGCATTTTTTGCCGGATGTATATGTTGCCTGCGAGGTATGCAAGGGGAAAAGATACAACCGGGAGACGCTGGAGATCAAGTATAAGGGGAAAAACATTGCCGACGTTTTAGATATGACCGTAGATGAGGCCTACGATTTCTTCATCAACATCCCTAAAATTAAAAGAAAACTTCAGACTTTGAAGGATGTGGGATTAGGATATATCAAGCTGGGTCAACCTGCCACCACCCTTTCCGGAGGCGAAGCCCAGAGGGTGAAACTTTCCACCGAGCTTTCCAAAATCTCCACCGGCAGAACCTTCTATATACTGGACGAACCCACCACCGGACTTCATTTTGAGGATGTAAAGATGCTTCTGAAAGTCCTAAACAAGTTGGTGGATATGGGGAATACGGTGGTGGTGATCGAGCATAACCTAGATGTGATCAAGACCGCTGATTATATCATCGACTTGGGACCGGAGGGAGGCGATGAAGGGGGGAGGGTGATCGCTTGCGGAACTCCAGAGGAGGTGGCAAAGGTGCCCCAGTCATTCACCGGGAGGTTTCTGAGGCAGATTTTGAAAGCCTCTCCTCTCTCCTCGGAGAAAAGAAGGGTTCAAGCTCAGCTTCGGTCTTAGTTTAAGGAAACGGCTTAGGCTGTTTTGGCAAATTTCGACTTTTGTGATTGTAATTGCTATCACCTCAGAGAAAAATTTTCATATAGCGTTAGAGGAACCGATATCCCATTTGGAGAAGAAAGAGTGAAAAAATCATGAGGTTATAAGTTATGGCTGAGCCCAAAAAAACGCCATTTTATGATTTACATGTCAAAAATAAAGCTAAGATGATCGAATTTGCTGGATATCTGATGCCCATCCAGTTTAAGGGGATAATGGAGGAACATCGAAAGGTGAGATCGTCGGTGGGACTTTTTGACATCACCCACATGGGAGAATTCGAAGTATGGGGGAAGGATGCAGAAAGCTTTATTCAAAAGATGACCACCAACGATGTCCTTAGATTAGCTCCTTATCAGGTGCAATATTCTTGCATGTGTTATGAAAAAGGGGGAATCGTGGATGATCTTTTAGTTTATCGTTTGCCGGATCATTTTCTGCTGGTGGTCAATGCCGCCTGTGCGGAGAAGGATTTTAAGTGGCTTTCCGATCACCTGTGGGGAGATGTGGAGTTGAAAAATGTAAGTGACCAAACTGCACTTTTAGCTTTACAGGGTCCAAAAGCTGAGCAGGTGTTGAAGAAGCTGACAGATAGAAATTTGTCTGATCTGAGATACTACTGGGCAAGCTGGGGAGAGGTGAACGGTGTTGAGATGATTTTCTCCAGAACCGGCTACACAGGAGAAGATGGATTTGAGCTTTATTTTTCTCCCGCTTATGCAGAAATCATATGGAACGCTTTGATCGAGGCGGGAAAGGAGTTTGATATTCAGCCCGTTGGTCTGGGGGCCAGAGACTCCTTGAGATTGGAAATGAAGTATATGCTTTATGGTAATGACATCGATCAGACCACCAACCCGTTGGAGGCTGGTTTGGGATGGGTGGTGAAATTAGACAAGGATGATTTTGTGGGAAAAGAGGCAATCTTAAGCTTAAAACAAAAGGGGATAAAACGCAAGTTGGTCGCCTTCGAACTGATGGATAAAGCTTTTCCTCGCCAGCATTACCAAATACAAAAGGATGGCAAAAAGATTGGAGAGGTGACCTCGGGAACCTTTTCTCCCTCCTTAAATAAGGGAATTGGATTGGGTTATGTTCCGGTCGAATATTCTAAAATCGGGACCGAGCTGAATATTCTCATCCGGGGCAAGCCCCATAAGGCTGAAGTGATAAAGCCGCCTTTTTATAAAAACTTCACCCATAAGTAAGAGTCTGTCATTTATACAAGCTTGGTCAGGTGGGAAAATTTGACTCAGATAGACAAAAAAAACATTTATCGAATCCTCGACGCTAATTTAAATCGCGCCAGAGAAGGGATCAGGGTGACGGAGGAGCTAGCAAGGTTTTATTTCGACGATGCCAAATTATCATCTAAGTTTAAGAATCTTAGGCATGAGTTGACTAAAGTTGCTCAAAAAAGCTTCGATTATGAGAAACTGCTTTCCTTCCGAGATAGCGAAAAGGATGTGGGGGCAGATAGCATGGGCATTTTGGAGAAAAAGAGGGTTGATCTTGTCTCCGTCATTCAAGCTAACCTGAGGAGGTCCCAGGAAGCCACCCGGGTTTTGGAAGAGTTTGGAAAGCTGGTTAATCCTGATTCCGCCAAGTCGTTTAAAAGGATTCGATTCAGGCTGTATACCTTAGAGCAGAAAATACTGGGATTGCTGGAGAAGTAAACTACGTTGCGTCGGGAAATTGTTTTCCCGACGCTGTGCTTAGATGGCACAAAGTTCCGCATCGGGATTACAAAATCCCGATGCAACAAGCTCATGTAGAATATATCGTAGTTTCCAATTTATTGGGTGATTTTCGTGTGCCCGATAAATCGGGCAACTACACGGCGATACAGTCTCTTTTTGAAAGGGAAGATAGGAAAGATCAGGTAATCATTATGCCAACTGCAATAAGTGTAAAAATCCCTTTCTCCTGTAAAAAATTCCTTCAACCGAAATGGGGAAGATTCTATTAATCCTTGCCTAATTGATCAAACAAGTTCCCATTTCGGAATTTATCCGTTGTTGCGGGATCCCCTTATCCCGCAACATCTCTGGTTCGGCGGGCACCCTGAACCAGCGGGGGGGTAAATCTCTCATCTTCCTTTAACTTTCATTCAGGAACCCGGAATGAGTGAAAACTGACTTTTCCAGCTCGTTTTTTTGCTGAGACTCCACTGAAGCCAGATGAGGTAGAAGTTTTAAGGGAAGGTATATTTTGAAGGTGGTCCCTCTGTTCGGTTCGCTTTCCAATTCTATCTTTCCGTTGTGCAGGCTGACGATCTTTTTGACCAGACTTAACCCCAATCCAGTTCCCTTCTCCTTGGAGGTGAAGAAGGGATTGAATATCTTTTGCTGAGCCTCCTTTGCGATTCCACAGCCGGTATCGGAGATCTCTACCACTAAAGATCTTTGGTTGGAGAAGGCTGTCTTTTCTTCGACCCTGATGGAGAGCTTTCCTCCCTGAGGCATTGCCTCTATGGAATTTTGGACCAAGTTCTGGAAGCATTGTTTCAGAAGGAGTTTGTCTCCCAGAATAAGCGGGAGATGGGGTTGAGGTTCAAATTCAAAGACTATCTTGTTTTCCTTCAAAGTCTCCTTTACCGACAAAAGACATTCCCGGATTATCTCGTTTAGACTAATTTTTTCTATCTTCGGTTGGAAAGGCTTGGCGAAGGATAAAAACCTCTTTAGCATTGATTCCATGCTCAAGGCTTCATTGACGATTCCATCGATCGCCTGGCTTTGTGAGGCGGGATCATCTTTTATTTTTTTAAGCAATTTACTGAAGCCTAAAATGGTTCCCATGGAGTTCCTCAACTCGTGGGCCAGACCAGATGACATCTCGCCCAAAGCGGCCATCTTGTCCTTAAAGGCGATTTCCTCCTGTAACTTCTTTATCTCGGTCAGATCGGTCAGGAAGACCATCACTCCCAGCATCTTCCCCTGCTCGTTTTTGACCGCAGATGCGCTCAGGCTCAAAGGTACTCCTTCACCGCTTTTCCTTACCAAGTTGAGCTCTGGTATGGAGAAGGTTCTTTGTTCTTTCAGCGCGGTTTTGATGGCTAAACAAAGTGGGCTGTCCTTCTCAAAAACAGCCTGGTAACGTTTGCCCAATACTTGACTTTCTGAAAGATCCAAGATCATCTCGACCGGATGGTTCATCCGGACGATCTTTCCCCGATCATCGGTGATGATCATTCCACTGGTCATGCTTTTTAAGATATACTCGTTATAGCTGGCTAAGTTCTTTGCTTGACGGTCCGTTCTTCGATAAAGTTCCTGCAGGATCTTTTCTTTTTGCTTAAGCTCCTTTATCACCTGTTGGAAGATCTCAACCGCCATATCCAGATCCCCCTCCTTTTGATATTTGCCTGGTCTGCGAATTATGCTTTCCTGCTTGGCCTTTTGCACCATCAACCGATAGGGTCTTAAAAGGTTTTTGATCAAAAGTAAGGTGACAAAAGCGGCCACAAGAAATCCACCCATTCGAGCTAAAGCGTTCAGTTTGGAGAATTCCTCAATTCTGGCAAAAGCTGTAACTTCCCTTTCCACCATCACCCAGATTCTGCTTTTGGCTTTTGGTGATTCCAATGGTAGATAACAAGAGAGAAAACTGTTTCCCAGCTCGTCGGTATAAAGATCGGAAAAGAATTTACCCAAGCCCCCTTTTTTGTATTTGCGGTTCAGTTGATTTACCAGCTTTGAATTCACCCCGCAGAAGATATGGAGATCAAAAGCTGAACCAAGTTCTTGGGAGGAGATTAGGGGTTCTCCATCCGAGGAGATAAAGGTTATTCGGTCAACCCCGGATTTGAGAGCAAGCTCGATTAAATTTTTTTTCAAATTTGATTTCTGGGACTGAGAGCCTTTCTCCCAGATGAGGCTGGCGGAGAAAGCCACCGTGGAGAGCTGTTGATAAATTTGATTTTTTAATGCTTGCTTGGTTTGATGAAAAAGATACTCGGTGCCGAAATTAAAAAGGATCAGAAAAAGGATAAAGAATATTAAGGAGATGCGAATCTGCGATTCGTAGTCCAGGCGCAAAAAATCTTTGACTCTCAATTTTCCTCCTGGATTATTTTCGGAAGAGGCCAGAGAATTCAAGCCTTTCTTGATTATCGGCATAAAAGGGAGGGAGGTTAATTTTGTGGCAGATCAGAAGAGAACACCAAAGTAGCCCCTTGTTGTTCTAAAGAGGATTGCAAAATCGAAGCAAGTTTTTTTGTCTTTCTCTCTTTTTTCCTTTGAATTGTTGATAAAAGGGAAGATCTTTTTGATAAGAAAGTGTGAGGTGAAATTTTAGGCTTTCTTTGCTTCTCCTCCTTAGTCCCCTCTCCACTTTAAGACTGTGTCATAATTACCTTTAATGAGCAACCTTATAAGATATTTTGTAGTTGCCCAATTCATTGGGCAGTCCTCGTCGTGCCTGATAAATCAGGCAACAACATTACGACACAGCGACTTGTGGAGAGGGAAAACCAGAAGGTGAGGTTCTAAAAGTATCAAATCAAATAAGTTTTTAAACTTCTTTCCCTTTACAAAAATTCCCTTCAACTAAAAGAAACCAAGATTTTAAAAGAAAGTTTTCAAATATGCGGAGATCAAAGCATCACCCAAGAAGATGGCGATGACCGCTCCCAAAGCTAAGAAAGGTCCAAACGGAATGATCCGGGTTTCTTTTACATCTTTGGAGAGGAATAGGGCCATGCCTCCAATCAGACTCCCCAGGAAAGCAGAGAGCAGAAGCACCAGAAGTATCTTCTGCCATCCCAGAAATGCTCCCAGCATCATGGCTAACTTTATGTCCCCTCCTCCCAGGCTTTCTTTCTTAAAGAGAAGTTCTCCTAAGACTGCAGCCAGATAGAACATTCCACCTCCGACCAGAATTCCTAAAAGCGAATCCAGAATGGATGGCGATTTAACCACAAAGGACAAAAGGAAGCCCAGCAGGATCCCGGGGAAGGTGAGCACATCCGGGATGATTTTGTGCTTTAAGTCGATGAAGAAAGTTAAGATCATAAAAAGGATCAGGATGCTTCTGGCCGCAAAATCCCAGCTTAATCCAAAGCGCAAGTAAACCAATACCAGCAGGGCAGAAGTGAGAAACTCCACCAAGGGATATTCCAGCGAGATTTTACCCTTACAGTTTCTGCACCGACCCTTTAAGATGATGTAACTTAAAAGGGGGATGTTGTCATAAAAGCTAATCTTAGCTCCGCATTTAGGACAAAAGGAGCGAGGGAAAAGTATGGATTTTCTCCGGGGAATTCTGTAAATACAGACGTTTAAAAAACTCCCCAAGGCTAAACCTGAGGATATAACCAAGGCTATGATGACGATCTCCATAAATATTGACGCAGGTTGAAGCTTGATTAAATCAAATGATTTGCGTCCCCTTTCCTTTTATTTGCTTTAAGCATTCAATTCTTGTGACCTTGCTTTTTTCTGAGCTCAAATAAATGATCCTGGTAATCCCAGAGCGAATGCCATAAATTTTTTCGTAACAACATCTCCAATTTTGCCACTGCTTTAAACCATCTCCGGGGAACCAAACCTAAATAGATCGGGTAAAGCAGAAGGAAATGTCCCTTTCTGATAGGGTAATCGGCAACTTTTTTGAAATTATTTTGCTCAAATAAGAAGAAATATCTTTTAAGGTTCCTTTGCCATCTTCTTTTGTTCTGAGTCACCTGCTCGATGCAGATGAATTTTCCTCCAGGTCTTAGACTTCTGTGAATCTCAGAGATCAATCGGCTTAGCTCGAAATCGTTGATGACGTATTGCAGCACGTTGACCGAAACCACCGAATCCATCTTTTTTTCTTTTATCGGAAGGTTCAGTCCGTCAAAAAGAACAAAGCCTACGTTTGAATTTTGACATTCATTCTTTGCCAGATCAAGCATCGGCTGGGTGATTTCCACACCCAAAAGAAATTTACACCTTTGAGCCAAAAGATGACAAAATCTTCCACTTCCACAGCCCAGATCCAGAATAAACCCTTTCCTTTCCGTTCCTAACGACTTCTGGATGGCTATCTTTTGAAGGGTGTCGATGTAATGGTTTTTCCTTA
>JAOZNS010000205.1 GCA_029933635.1 Candidatus Zixiibacteriota bacterium
TTCCCTCTCCCGGCCCTAAGGTGGTGCTAAAACTCATCACCCCCTCACTGCTGGTTAGCCAGCTCTCCTCCCCGGAATACATATCCTTTATCGCCCAGAGGCCGGATCGGGAGATCTCAACAGTCACCTGCTGGGTCTCTGTGGAGAGGCACCTTCGGTTGACCAGCATGAAGTAATCATACTGGTCATCGTGGAAGAGGCCCACCTCCACCCAGACAGAATTCTGGGGGAACCTGTCGCTGGTCACCGATGTGATATAGCTCTCCGTAAGGCTACCCACCTCATCCCACTTACCGGCATCCACCCAGGTGAGCCCCAAGAGCACATCGGCCAGAGAGTCTATTATAGCATTCATATCCCGCACCACATACCACTTGTAATTCTTCCTAAAATGGCCTATCGTCGGATCAGAGGTTGGCTGGCCATTATCATCCACTAAATCAACTAAACCAAGGGTTTTTCTGTATAGCCCGTATGGGTAGAAATCCTCACTGGGATACATCCAATAGGCAATCCCCTTGGCTCCATAACAGAGGGAGAGCCAGACCTCCGCCTTGAGCTCGTTTGCTGTGGGACTCCTATTGTAATGGTGTGGTGGGAAACCATGCCACCAGTCAAAAGCCTGCACGACCATCCAGAAGGGGATGTCATCGGCAGGATTGGCCGGGTCACCGTTGGCTGCCTGTATGGCATCCCTCATCCCAGAAATCATCCAATCCCAAGCCTTCTGAATGCTGTGCTCCCCCTGAGAGAGGGAATCTGTATTAGCCGTGATAGGATACCTGTAGAAGAGCAGCTCATTTGGCCTAACTATCGAGCGGTATTCGCTACAGTATCTTATGTCAAAGGCACCGTTGAGGGGAACGGTCACCTCCCGGGCCAGGCTGTCCACATAATCGTAACAGCGATACATACAGGGCTTCTGGTCGTCCCTATCCCAGTGGAAGTTGAGGGCTGGATTTATCATGTGGACCTTGAGCAGGGAATCCTTGATGGCCTGGCTGTAGTAACCTCCACCCTGATACTCCTTTGCATAGTAGTAGTTGATGTCCCGGATGAACACCGAGTCGATATACAAGTCCCTTGTACCCAGCCAGTGGACAATCAGGCGGGTGTGGGTCGTGTCGCTGGCGTTGAGGGTATCCGGGCCGAAGGTGATATGTTCATAGGAGCCAGGGTGGTGGAAATCATCGGCGTAGAGGCTGTAGTTAAGGGTATCCCTGGAGCCGTTGACGGTATCCGACTCAAAGGGGAAGAAGAAGGGAGAGGGACCGTGGTCCTCCTCACCAGTGGAAGCCACCACTTTTTTGGGCCAGATCTTAATCTCGGCCACCTCAATATGCTGGGTGGTGTCCCCGACCATCTTCATGCAGAAGGTGAAATAGTAGGGCCTGGCGTAGATCTGTTCATAGTTGCACGGGGACCCACTGAGGAGTATCCCAGCACTATCCTGGTTAACCAAAGCCCGATAGACATAGTGCTCAGAGAAAGGTGGGTCTTCCCACCGTTTCCCCGTACTTGGAATTCCCTCCCACTCGTGTCGATCAAAGGGATGATTTTCCTCACAGCTATAGTGGTCTTTTGCCCCGATATCGTACTTGAGTCCTGTCCCCTCGATGAAGGTCATCACCGAAGCTCTCCCTCCATTTAACCAGGAGCAGCTCTCCTCAACGGTTTCATAGAGGTTGCAATTGAGTAGCTTGAATCCCTCCCCGGATGGTGTCCACTCATCATTGTGCAGGCTTATCTCATCCCCCCAGGTTTGGATCAGGTTGAACCCACAGCTTTCCACCTGCGCCCAGTAACTCTCAAAGTTTACCTCCTCAGGATCTTCCCATCCTTTACAATCCACAAGCACCCACTGATACCAGTAGGGGTCCTTGAAGATGATCTTGGGGAATCCCTCTATGGTCTGCCCCAAAACACCTGAGGCCCAAATCAGCCCCAAGAGGATAATGAGCAGACCCAATTTTTTGAAGTTCAACTGTCCCATTTTACTCTCTCCTTTCTCTCAGAGGTGCCGTGCTGTCAACCCCCTTTCAACAGACCCTCTTTTGTAGAGATCGGATTCATCCGACCCGTTCCATAATCTCAGACCCCAAACTCATTTTTAGCTCACATCTCTGCCTCCTGTTAAAGTTTGTGCTCTCCTCTGTGCCATTCCATCACCTCCTTCCAGCTTTGACTGTGCCCACAAGGCTTCGCCCTGACAGACCCTTCTACCCACATCCTTGAAAACTCCTTAACCATCTGTGGAAATCTGCGTTCATCTGCGGTTTGCTTCTTGGTTAAAATAATGTTTGCCTTTCCCTTCAACTTGCCCTATATTTAAAAGGGCATAGGAAAGGGGATACCTTCTCTTTCTTGTGCATCCGGGGGTTATCAGTTGTTGATGCTTGCAGGGCAGGCAACTGATAACCTCTTTTTTATTACAGAGGGTTTAATGAGTCCCTTGAGTTATTGCGTCCCTTCCCCCAATCCCCCCTTTACGAGCACTCCCGTGCTGTCAGGGCTCTGCCCTGACAGTTCCCACAGAGGCGTCAGAACCCCGATTCTGACGCTTGTCTTGTGGACTGAAGATAGAAGGCTTTGCCCCGATCTACGATAGACGAACAACGATCCACGACCTCTTCACCTAATTAGCACCATCTTCCTCGTCCTTGTCACCTTTAACCTATCACCTAACACCTTTAACCTGTAGAAATAAATCCCACTCCCCACTTCCCTTCCCCTCTCATCCCTCCCATCCCAGCTCACCTCATACCTCCCTCCTTTCTGCCGTTTATCCACCAGCGTCCTCACCTCCTCCCCCAAGATGTTGTAGACCTTCAGGGTGGTGCGGGCGGGGGAATTCATAATTCTCAATTCATAACGAATAACGGTAGTGGAGTTGAAGGGATTGGGCCAGTTCTGCCCCAACTCCACTCCCCTTGGTAACCTAACTCCCCTCCTCTCCTCCCGCACATAGCTCCAACTGGTATCCCCGGAGAAGACCAACACCTTCCCTTCGCTATATTCATCAGGCCAGCTTAACCCAGTTGCCCCAAAGAGGATGTCATCTATCCCATCCCCATTCACATCACCTGCCCTACCCACTGCATCACCACACCCCGGATAGGAAGAAGAGTATAAGCCCTGAAACCCCACATCAAGTTTCCCATCCATATTCCTCCCACCCAAATAGATGAGCACACAACCAAACCCACCAAACCCACCCTTGTTCCCTGATATCACATCGGCATAGCCATCCCTGTTCACATCCCCTGCCGGGGAGTAGGGCCACCCTGGACTATATAGCCAAGGAATACCGCTCCTCAGGCACACATCCGGAATGGTATCCATCTGCTGCCCACCATAGAAGATGTAAGCCCCATGACAGGTGTCGGCCGTGTCCTCAATGGCTCCATACCCAGCGGCTTTCTCCCAACTGCCCTTAGGATGCTCGGTTGTATCCACAGCTCTACTGACAATATCCGCATACCCATCGCCGTTCACATCCCCCACAATGGATGCCGCTTCAGTCCAGCCAAGCTCAAAGTCGGGGATGGTGTCCATCTCTTGGCCTCCATAATAGCCTCGAAGATACATATAAGGATGGGGGATAGGTAACCAACCTCTCACCCCTGTTATGACCACATCGTCATAGCCATCTCCATTGAGGTCCCCTCCTCCGGTAATATGTTCACCAAAGTAGGACCAAGCTGTATCCCCTACCACCGTCCAATCAGGGATGCTATCCATATCTGGGCCACCGAAGAAGATGTAAACTTTGCCTTGGCAATTTTCATACGGAACAGCAGATGCAATAACATCATCATATCCATCTCCATTTATATCCCCGGCAGTTGAGAAAGATGAACCTATCCCCTCATCTCCAACTAGAACCACATCCGGGATGGTATCCAGCAAAGAGCCACCAAGGTAAACATATATCTTGGCTATCTCCCAATTGTTATATTGCACCTGGGCCATAAAATCACCTACTCCATCCCCATTAACATCTCCAGCATAACTCAAGCGGCCAACAATCTCGTCCTCTCCTACCCCCTTAAACACCATATCCGGCACTGCGTCCATTGGTGAGCCACCATAGTAGAGGTAAACTTTCCTATCCCTTATTGCCCCAGCGATGATGTCATCATAGCCATCCCCATTCTGATCCCCAATACCAGCAACACCGATACCCAACCTGCTCCCTGCACTATCCCCCACTGCCTCAAATAGCTTCGGGGTGTCGGGATTCCACTGCCCCCAGGCAGTCCCTAATAAACCCAGAACTGCTGTCGCCAAAACCAAGATCATCCATCTAACTCTCATTTTACCCTCCTTCGCTCTGTGCTGTCAGGGCTCTGCCATGACAGACGCCCCGATCTACGAGCACGATCCACGAACAACGATCCCCCTCTCTCTAAAATCCTACTCCTTCCCCTGTTCTCAAGTCAAGTGGTTTCTACCAGTCACTGGGGTGCCTGCTTTCGCCCTCTTCCCTCCCCTTTCTCACCTGCTCCTCTAAGACCTCCAGTATCCTCTGCCACACCCCCTTCTTCTTTTTCTCCTTCTTTGGTGGCTTAATCAGCTTAAGCTCCAGCCTTAATTCTGGCTTTGGCTTTTTATCCTCATCGGACTTCATAAGGCCAACTCCTCCTCCTTCACCGAGCCGTCAGATCCCCGAATCTGACGGCAGGCAGGTGGCAGAATCGGGGTTCTGCCACCCCATTTCC
>JAOZNS010000206.1 GCA_029933635.1 Candidatus Zixiibacteriota bacterium
ATCCTTCCGTTGAAGAAATAGAAAACTCTGTTTGCGGCCACACAGCTTTTCTTTCCGGAGATATTAGCGCTGGTGGCGGTGATGGGAACTCTGGTCGCCTCCAGAAGTCGAGCGATCAGCTTGCTGGGAGAGACCCGAATGCCCAGCTTATCGCCCTGAGCTAAAACCAACGAGAGTTTGGGATTTGTGCACTTGAATACTAAGGTCAAAGGTCCGGGCCAGAATTTTTCCATAAGCTTCTGGGCCTCCTCACTCACAAAATCGACCACCCTTCGGGCATCCTCTGCGCCTTTTAAAAAGACGGAGAGTGGCTTGGCTCTATCCCTTCTTTTTATCCGATAGATCTTTGCTACCATCTCCTGATTATAGGCGTCTGCGCCCAGAGCATAAACCGTCTCGGTGGGAAAAGATACTATGCCTCCCCCCTTCAAAATCTTGACCGCTTCGTTTATCACATTTCTTTCTGGCTTCTCTTGGTTGACCAGCAAGACTTTGGTTTTGATTAACAAGTTACGTCCCTGTATTTTGTTTTGGAAGGTTTTTAAGGCTTAAGTTTAAGCTCAACCTCCACCACCCAGCTTTCCCCATATCCCAATTTCTTTATCCTGTTCAGAAGAATCTCTGCCTCCTCTTTGGTTTGACAATCTCCCAATCTCACCCAGTAGTATGGAGTTTTATAGTGGATATAAGCTTTTTCTGAAAGTTGATCTGAAACCAACTTTGCCACCTGTGAAGCTTCATCCGGATACTTTGTGGCGAAGAACTGAACCCGATAAACCTTTTGAATGCCCTCCTCATCTAAGTCCTCTGATCCAATTATGCTATTCTCTTTGGTTCTGGAAGTTGGCGGTATCTTCTTTCCGGGCTTTTCTTCTGTAACTATCACCCGATCCTGTGGGAAACCCAAGGGATCGAACTGGCTCTCACCTCTGGTTTGCCGATCCTTCTTCGGACCCCCTTTAGGCCAGAGGGAACAACTTATAAAACATAAGCCGACCAGAAAACAGATCAAAAGCTTTTCTGCCTTCATAGATATTTCTCCAGCTCCTTGTCCTGGGCAAATTCGGAAAGAAGCTCTTTCACATCTTGCACCTTGGTTTTATGGGCCACAAAGACGATATCTTTACTCTTCACGATCACCAAATCCGAGACCCCCAAGGTAGCAATTATACCACCAGACTCATTGACGATTATGGACTCATAGGTATTTATGGCTCGAACATCTCCTATGATCAAGTTATGATCTCGATCCTTCTGTTTTATCCTGTCCAGAGCCAGCCATGAGCCGATGTCATCCCAGAGTAAATCTGCCTTGATAACCAGAGCATTTTTTGCCTTCTCAAGGACGGCAAAATCAACAGAGATGTTCTCCAGCTGTTGGTAAAGCTCACTTTTTGCCCTCTCTTCATTTTCGGTCTCAATATGTTTGGAATAGCTTTCCAGCTTTTCATACGTCTGGGGCATATGCTTTTTTAACGCATTAAGAATGGTGGAGACGCTCCAGATAAACATTCCACTATTCCATAGATGTTTTCGATCGTAATAATACTTTTGGGCTAAAAGTCGATCCGGTTTTTCCTTAAACTCTTTTATCTGGTAAACAATTATGTCATCGAAGGTTTGATAAAGTTCAGAAAACTCGATATATCCATAACCGGTCTCTGCCCGGGTGGGTGTGATGCCTATGGTGATCAGATGATCTCCTTCGCCTGCCAGCTTTGTTCCAACCTCCAAAATCTTCCTGAGCTTGTTTTCTGGTTGGATCATATGATCGGAGGAGAGGACCACCATGATTGCCTCCGGATCTTTCTTCCGAAGATGAACTGCCGCAAGGCCGATAGCCGCACACGTGTTTCTCATGGCCGGCTCGACGATCAGGTTTTCCTCTTTAAGATAATTCACCTGTTCCAGAATAGCCTTTTTTATGTTTTCACCGCTTATCACCAGGGTTCTTTCCACCGGGATAAAATCTTTTATCCGATCCACGGTCTCTTGAAGCATGGTCTTTTGTGAAGTTATCTGCAAAAGCTGTTTGGGACGCTGGATTCGGGAAAGGGGCCAGAACCTTTCGCCTTTTCCTCCTGCCAAAATAACTGCATAATTCAAAGCACCACCCCCGGATAACGGGTTGAAGAAGGGGATCAATTCTTAATAATTTAGTTACTCCACCTAAGCGTTTATTAATTTATTGGCAAATGCGTTGCTTGTCAACAAAAACTTTTCCCTTTAAAATGTGCTTATTGAACAAATCGTAGGACTTTTTACGATTCAGTCTGAGAGAATCGGAAAGGATCAAGATCGATAAAACATTGCCTGCCCCAATGGCAAACCAATCTATCCTGTTTTAAAATAATCTCATCTGGGCTGTTGCCCAACTCTATTGGCAGGGCTAAATGTCCGACCCTATGGTTGGTAAGTTGTTGTCTCCAAGAGGAACAGGAATTCATTCACTCCAACACTCTGACTTCGGCGACAATCCCCATCCTTGTGCAAAAAGCGTGGTAGTTGAGCACCAGCCCTACGGGAAGTCTAAGATAGGATTGATCAAGATGATAATTAAGAAGCTACGAACGTAATGAAGTGGTAAAACGTTAATTAAGGCAGTTTAAATCTTGATCGTGCTCGGGAAGAAAGGGAAAGGCTATTCCTCTGGCTCTAACCTATCTGCCAGAACGGAATAGCCTTCCGAAAGGAGGTGCTGGTGCTTATTTTCAAAAGCAGAATTGATTACGGACGACCGCCTGAGACGCCGACTGGAGCGATTTTCTCCTCCAGTACCTCAACTTCCAGCACTAATTCCTTCAGTTCCATCTACCTCACCTCCTTTGCCATCTAGAAAACTTACTAACTATCTAAGTGAAAGAGATAACAACTTTTCGCTTGTCACTTCGATAGAAAAGCCAAGGAAGACTTAACCGACCGGTTGATTACATCATCTTTTTTCCATGATCAATATCTGAACACCAACCCCGATTGTCAAGACTTTTTTGTAAAAAATCTGAACAAATGCAAAATTTAGTGCAGATTTTAAACAATTCAGGGGAAAGTTACGTATAAAATTTTTTTATGGTGTAAAACAACTGCTTTTATATGTTCGCCAAAAGAGGAGCCATTGGTAGCTTCGATGAATCGAACTCCCACAAAAATTTTATTCATATCGGATGGCGTCCACCGGCGAGAGCTGGGCGGCTCTTCGAGCGGGGTAAACGGTGGCTAAAAAGGTGAGCACCATGGCAGCAGATGCTACCAATATGAAATCCAACGGACGCATATCTACAGGAAGGGAACTGATGAAGTATATTTCCGGAGGAAGCGAGACTAAGTTGAAGGTCTTTTGAATCCAGCATAAAAGATAGCCCAATGCGCTCCCCAGAATTATCCCCACCGCTCCCACCACAAATCCCTCAAACATAAAGATTTTCATGATGCTTGCGTTGGTGCATCCCATGGATTTTAAGATGCCGATGTCCTTTTTCTTTTCGATAACCACCATGATCAGGGTGCTTATGATGTTGAAGGCGGCCACAGCCACTATCAAGCTTAACACAATGAACATGGCATACTTTTCCAGCGCCATCCAAGAGAAAAGGTTTTTATGCATATGCATCCAGTCTAAGGCATAGAAGTGATAGCCCAGCTTTTGCTCCAATTGTTTTGCCACCTTTTCCGCCTGATAAAGGTTATCCAGCTTGACCTGAATCCCGGTAACACTAGTTCCCAGATCGAAAAGCTTCTGAGCGGTCGGAAGGGATATATAAGCTAAAGAAGCATCATACTCATACATTCCGGTTTCAAAGATCCCCCTCACCTTAAGCTTGGAGGCTTTTGGCTGGCTCCAACCGGTAGTCAAGGATCCACCCTTCAAGCTGAACAAGACCACCTTGTCACCCAACTCCACTCCCAATCTATCTGCCAGAGTGGCACCCAATAAGATTCCTGGAAGTCCATCTTTGCGCTCATCCAACTGAAGGCTTCCCACCTTCAAATTTCTTCCCAGATCAGTTACCAACCTCTCCTTTTCTGGGTCGATTCCCCGAACCACTATTCCGTCGCTTCCCGTTTTGGAGGCGATGGCGGCTTTGGAGTAGATATAAGGAGCCACCGACACCACATGTTTTACTTCCTTTATCTGGGGAATAAGCTTTCGGTAATTTTGTATGCCTTCCTCATAAGTGGAAAACACGCTGACGTGTGCAGTGGTGCCGATGATGCGCGAGCGAACCTCCTTTTCAAAACCGTTCATCATGGAGAGAATGAAATCCAGGGCGGTCACCCCGATCAAAACTCCCCCTACCGAGATCAGAGTGATAATTGAGACAAATCTGGTCTTTCTTTTTGACCTCAGATATCTTTTGGCTATGAAGAATTCGAAGGACACAATGAAAATCCAGGTCTAAAACAAAAAGCTGGGGATGAGAGGTAAAATTTGATTATTTTCCAACCAGAAGAGTGGTAACCTAACTTTCTTTTGTATTAGAATTATGCTTTTCCACTCATCTCACCCTTTCCCCGCTTTATCAAAAATTTTTTGTGGTTCTTTTTTGTATAAATTTAAAATTGTGCTGACAGCCTTGTTTCTTAAATTTTACTCCTCCGGTCTCATCTGAGGGAAG
Organism: Candidatus Zixiibacteriota bacterium; assembly: GCA_029933635.1. Classification (GTDB taxonomy): domain Bacteria; phylum Zixibacteria; class MSB-5A5; order MSB-5A5; family SM1-73; genus SM23-73-3. The sequence goes on from JAOZNS010000206.1 coordinate 4,614, forward strand.
AAGATCACCTCTCTGATGGAATGGGTATTGGTGAGGACCATCATCAATCTATCTATTCCGAAACCGAGTCCTCCGGTGGGGGGCATCCCATACTCCAGGGCCCGA
>JAOZNS010000207.1 GCA_029933635.1 Candidatus Zixiibacteriota bacterium
GATCAACGAGTAACGAATAACGGTCTCTGAGTTAAACGGATTAGGATAGTTCTGGAAGAGGCTATAGTTCGATGGTATAAGGGAGGACAAGGGATCATCTTCCACTCCCGTAGGTTTAACAACGAAGAGGCCATCATTGGTGAGGCTAGGAGGGGTTCCTTCGTTGAAGAGGAAATCGGCGAAATGGAGGATTGAGGTATCGCCAACAGAAGCCTGGGGATTGACTGCGTATCTGATAAAAAGGAGAATTCCTTCTCCTGTTAATGGCTCAGCTCCTGCTATGCCTATTTTAAGGGAATCCTGGATGACGTTGAAGGTAGGCTCCCCCCAAATAGAGCAAATAGCCCCTTTGCTTAAGGCGGCTAAAGGAACTATAACAGTTGTGTCAACTACAGCAGTAAGGCCAAAACCGAGGACCTCCTTCCCCGTCAGATTATCCACAGATATGGGGATATCGAGGGTATCACCCACCGCTCCAACGGTATCCGGAAAGCTAACATTTATGGGTTGTGCTTCTGTTCCTGAGATGACAAGGGTAATTGTCACTAATGCCAACAAGAGTGAGACAAGACATAACTTTGTTTTCACTTGACCTCCTTTTTTGGACAGGATATACGGGATTGTCAGGATATAAGAAATACAAGAAAATCCCTGTAAATCCTGTCTAAAACAGCTCCGTTGTAAGCAACTACGGGAAGAGAAAAATTCTTCAGGAGGGGACACATCTGAGGAGATGCGTCCCCTCCCTTCAACCTCCAATACCAGAAATAGACCTACTTGATGAGGATCATCCTCTTAGTCTGGGTGAACTCACCTGCCCTCAGCCGGTAGAGATAGATGCCACTGGAGACAGATTTGCCAAAGCTATCACACCCATCCCAAGTTACCTCATACCTACCTGCCCCCTGCTGCCCATCTACCAGCGTGCGCACCAACTCTCCCTGGATGTTGTAGATCCTTAAGCTGACCGCTGACCGCTGACCCCTAACCGCTGGTATGGTATAGCGGATGAGGGTGGTAGAGTTAAATGGGTTGGGGTAGTTCTGGGAAAGGCTATAGCTTTCCGGCAGAGGGGCCTCCACATCCAGTCCACCAGACCTGGTGAGCACAGGGATCCTCCCCTCATTGAGCTGAGCCTCCTCAACTGTCAAGGGACTGCTTAGCTCAGAGCCCAGCACCTTAAATTGGAGGTTGATGATAGGCCCAGTTCCCTTAAGCTCCTGACTGCCAGCAATACCTACCTTCACCTTCCCTTGGCTCTCCCTGTAGGCGAGAAGATACCCTGAGCTAAGCTCAGATGTGCTGGCCCCCAAGAACTCCAAGACCTGAGGGTCATATCCAATGGTCACTCCAGCAGAGAGGATACCTGTGGCATCATCAACCTCTACAGGGATAGTGACAACCTCTCCGGCAATAGCAGTTACCCTTCCCAGGCTCAAGAGCCGGGGGTTGCCCTTGGCGGCTTCCTTGCCCCCTTGCTTCCAGTTGCCCGATGGATCACCATAGATCAGCCCGAAGAAGTCCTGATTGGTTGTGTCAGAGACAAGAGGTGTATACTCCAGATCCCGGGGAGCACTGCACCAGTTGCAGGTGTTAATGGGGAAGCTGGTGGGCACAAACCTCCACTGGCCAGTGCGGAAACTATCCGGCAGGCCCACATAGTGTCTGAGGATGAAGGAAGCATCATAGGGGGTGAGCTGACAGTTGCCGGTCACATCCCCAGCTATCCTCTGATAGGGGTCAAGGCTGAGGATGCCTACATAGTGGCGCAGGACAAGGGAGGCATCATAGGGGGTAATAGCCTCATCAAGATCGTCCTCCTTCTCTGGCCTCACCACATAGTTACCAAAACAGAGGCCGGAGAGCGCGTAGTCACCATCCTCATCAGTGGTATCCACCCCAGTCTGATCACCACTCAGGAAGACCTCTGCCTCAGGGATAGGCTTGCTATTGGAGAAGTAGCTGAGGTTACCGGAGATCTCAAATTCCTCAATGGTGAAGAGACCATCCTGAATCACTGCAGGTGGTGTCCCCTCGTTGAATAGGACATCTGCTATATGGATAACGGTGGATTCACCCTCCTCTGCATTAGGGTTCACCCGATACCGGATGCAGACCAGCTTTCCACTGCCACTTAAGGGGGAGGTGCCCGCCATCCCTATTTTTACACAGCCATCCGTGATCCTATAGGTGGGTGAATCCCAGGATTCGGCAATGGTCCCATTTAGGCTCACCGACTCTGGTATCAGGACAGAGGTATCGGTGCAGACGGTGAGGCCCACTGAGTAGATCTCCTGCCCGGTCACATCGTCGACATTGAGGCAGATGTCCACAGCAGGCTGGCCAGGACAACCAGTGGTGTCCGGTGCAGATACCCCAATGCCTCCAGAAGTGACAGAGTATTTAACACTGATTTCATAAACAACTGGGGATTCAGTTCCTCCACCCATCTCTATTCGGTATTGGAAATAATGGTCACCAGGTGTAGTTATCCCAGAGATGTCAAAGCTGCCCGAAGGGTGCCCGACCGGCGCTTCAAGGGGTCCTTGCCAAGGAGCGGTCTGAATCTCAGCCGGTGTCGCTCCAGATCTAACGAAGAAGTTGAGGTGGGTACCTGAGGGACGCGACCCTTCCCAATACAGGGTATCCCAGGAGGTGGAATTCGATGCCTCCAGAATAGAGGATTCAAGATATCCATAAGAAGCATACCGCGTTGTCATTACATTTTCCCACCAGGCAAACAGATGAGAACCTGTGGCGAGAATGTCCAAGTCGAAGTCAGTGCCTCCAGGTTCATAGTCTAAATTCCCAGCGTAAACCCAGTGTGATTCAGAGATATTATCTACCACAATTTCCTGAAATGTATTAGGTGCTATCTGTTTGAAAAAACCAACGCGGGAATAAGTTCCAACTACATCTGGTAGCCCATCGACATCGATATCCTCAGCGATGCAACCGTCACCATAATAATGCCCAGTCGGGGCTGGACAGATTGTGTGTCGGGTATAGTGAGTGCCGCTTCCGTCATTTTCATACCAGTATATCGCCTCTGTTCCCCATTCATCGCTAATGAGAAGATCCTTAATACCGTCGTTGTTGAAATCACGTATCCATATTCCGTCAGGGCCACTCAGTCCCGCTGTCCAGTTTGGCGTATTTGGGAAATTCCCGTTTTCATTGAGATAAACAAAGTCGCTGGCGAGTATATCAAGAAAACTGTCACCATTGAGATCCCCTAAGACCACACGCCAACTGTTGAATCCGGAGGAAATAGGGATTCGTGTGAAGTTCTGAGAGCCATCATTGCGCCAGAGGTCTAGTATGTAAGGGGATGTAAATTGTCCTACAATAATGTCCATATCGCCGTCATTATCAACATCACCTACAGTACAGCTTGAGCCTCCGTAGGATTGCGCACCAATCTGATGAACTAAGAAATTAAATCCCCCGGTATTCTCCAGCCACCAGAGTCCATCGCTTGAAACTACTATATCTGGATCTCCATCATGATCTACATCCCCGCACCAGATTAAACAACTAGAAGGAACTGGGATCCCCGTTATGTCAACTTGTTGAACATAATTGACCGTTCCTGTTTCCACTAACTGATTCCGGTAGACACGTATGCAATCAAGCCCATCAATTGCTCCAGCGAGGTCAAAATCACCATCGCCATCGAAATCCCCTGGAAGAATCGCATTATGCCCATCAATTCCCCTATTGACCTCGATACTATGTTTTATCCAGGCCCCAGGGCCACTTCCGGTGGCGATTAGCGATATCTGTCCTGTGATGTTGTAAGTTATGCTATCAGACTGATAGAAGGCGGAACCCCAGTGACTTACTGGGCCTAATGTTCCAGGGCCACTCACCCAATCCGTTTGGACTTCAACAAAGGCTGAGTCCGCTATGGCGATAGCAAGAATGGATAAAAAGGCCACTGTGCACATTAAGAAGATGCTTCTCCTTCCCATTTTTGTCCTCCTAATCTGTTGAAATAAGGTTTTAAGACCCGCCCCCAGGAGGGGGACACCCCGGTTGTCGGGATGTCCCCCTCACTGGATTAGATAGGATAACCCTACTTGATGAGGATCATCCTCTTAGTTTGGGTGAACCCACCAGCCCTCAGCCGGTAGAGGTAGATGCCACTGGAGACAGACTTGCCAAAGCTATCACACCCATCCCAAGTTACCTCATACCTACCTGCCCCCTGCTGCCCATCTACCAGCGTGCGCACCAACTCTCCCTGGATGTTGTAGATCCTTAAGCTCACCGCTGACCGCTGACCCCTAACCGCTGGTATGGCATAGCGGATGAGGGTAGTAGAGTTAAATGGGTTGGGGTAGTTCTGGGAAAGGCTATAGCTTTCCGGTAGAGGGGTCTCCACATCCAGTCCACCAGACCTGGTGAGCACAGGAATCCTTCCCTCATTGAGCTGAGCCTCCTCAACTGTCAGGGGACTGCTTAACTCAGAGCCCAGCACCTTAAACTGGAGGTTGATGATAGGCCCAGTTCCCTTAAGCTCCTGACTGCCAGCAATGCCTACCTTCACCTTCCCTTGGCTCTCCCTGTAGGCCAGGAGATACCCTGAGCTAAGCTCAGATGTGCTGGCCCCCAAGAACTCTAAGACCTGAGGGTCATATCCAATGGTCACTCCAGCAGAGAGGATACCTGTGGCAT
>JAOZNS010000208.1 GCA_029933635.1 Candidatus Zixiibacteriota bacterium
ATGTGGCAGAATTGGGATTCTGCCACCTCAAATGAACCTTAAATGAAAGTCAGGTGATGAAAATGAAAAAAATTGTATGGGTCCTGGTTCCACTTCTTCTGCTCTCCTTCATCACTCTTTTTGCCGCTGAACAAAACCAAAGACTTACCCCTGCTGAACTACAGAAGCTGACCTCGGATCTACCCGCGGAGAAGGCCCAGGAGGTGCAGGCTGAGTTGGAAAACGGTTGGACCCCCTCTCCCGCCCGGCAATTGGGTGGGGCTTTGCTCTCTAAAGGGGCCCTCAGCGAGGGGTTTGAGGGCAGCTTTCCCCCTGATGGTTGGACGGTTATCGATCAGGATGGAGGGGGGCACACCTGGGAGCAGTATTCCTCCTACCCTCATAGCGGCTCCTATTCTGCTGCCTGTCGGTGGGAGTCCTATAGCCTACAGAACGATGACTGGCTGATTACCCCGCAGCTTTCGGTTAGCTCCGGGGACAACATCTCCTTCTGGTATCGGGCTTACTCCTCTTACTACACGGAGGATGTAGAGATCAGGGTCTCCACCACCGGAACCAATCCCAGTGACTTCACAGATTTATTGACTACTATCAGCACGAACAACACCACCTATCAACAGGCCAACGTGAGCCTGACGAGCTATGCCGGCCAAAACATCTATGTGGCCTTCCGGTATGTCTCCCTGAATCAGTTCAGGATTATAATCGATGATGTTACTGGCCCGCAGATTGTTACCGCAGCAAACGATATGGCGGCCATCTCCATTGATAATCCGGCAGATGGGGCTCTGTTGGAGGGAAACACCACGGTGAGCATCCAGGCCACGGTAAAGAACTTGGGCTCAAACACCCAGAGCGGGGTGCCCGTAAAGCTAAAGATAACTGGAACTGGGGGTTACGAATATACAGATCAAGAGAACACGGGAACTCTAAATCCTGATGATACAGAGCAGATTACTTTTAGTCCGGATTGGACTGTGCCCAATACCATTGGTTCCTATACCATAAAGGTCTGGACTGAGCTCTCCGGTGATGAGGTCCCTGATAACGACACCATAAGCATCGCGGTCTCCACCTACAAGGCCGGATCGCTGATGGAGAGCTTTACCGGGACGACATTCCCTCCTGAGGGGTGGACAAGGGTTCAGACCTCCACCTATTATTACTGGAAGAGGTCATCCTCCACCTACCACACCGCGCCGGGTGGTGCCTACGTCATCTGGGACTGGGACCAGGATGAATGGTTGATTACCCCTAAGTTAGATGTGGGTTCTGGGGATAACCTCAGTTTCTGGTATAAGTTCTATGCCTCTGGTGGAACCCAGACATTTAAGGTGATGGTCTCCACCACCGGCACAGACCCCTCCGATTTCACCGATGTAGTCTTCATTGGTGACAATTCGGTCACCGACTGGACGAATGTGGGGGTCGATCTAAGCGCCTATGCCAGCAAGGGGGAAATCTATATTGCCTTTGTCTATCAGACCCCCTCTTCTGGAACGACGAAGAGCATCTATTTGGACGACATCATTGGGCCGCCCATCTGGGTTCCGGCGATGGATGTGGCCACGACAGAGATCATCTCCCCTCCGAGGTCTGTTCAGGTAGGTGTCCCAGTGACCCCCCAGGCCAAGGTGGAGAACAAGGGAGGGACATCAGCCGATTTTTGGGTAAAGTGCACAATAGATGGCTACTCAGACTCCTCCTATGTAAGCGGTCTTTCCCCTTATAGCTCCACTACGGTGAGCTTCTCCGACTGGACGCCCAGCTCTGGAGGCGACTACACGGTTACCGTCTGGACGGAACTTTCCGGGGATGCGGATCCGGCAAATGACACTTTAAGCACGGTGGTCACCGCCTGTGCGGCCTACTCCGTTCCCTTTATGGAGAACTTTGATGGGGATTGGGGACCCAATGGGGACAATCCCCCTGCCTGTTGGACGATCATTGACAATGGGGATGAATCGCCGCCGGTGTGGAACCATAACGACTGGTATAGGTCCTCAGCCAAGACTCAGGTCCTTACCGGTGAGTGGGCAGAGTATGAGAAGCTGGCCCTCAAGTACCGGACAAAGGAGGACCTCAAGCAGGCAGTTGAGGATGGGGTCATCTCCCCGGAGGCGGCAGAGAAGGTCTCGGCCATCGGGAGGAGCTACTTCTTGAGAAGCGGCAAGGATGGGTATCTGGCCAGGGTTACCTTCATCCCGGTGGAGAATCAGGATGAATGGTTAATTACCCCGGTGTTGGACTGTCCGGATACCACCATTCTTCTCTCCTTCTGGATGAACTACCAGGACTACTCCATTCACGAGACGGATACCGGTTTTGTCTATCTCTCCACCGATGGTGGGGTCACCTGGCCCTATCTGGTGGCTATGTATGCAGGGGAGGACATCACCGGTGAGATGGCCTATGACATCACCTCCATAGCCTCTGGTCAATCCCAGGTGAAGCTTGCCTTCCGTTACAAGGGGCACGATGACCTCTACTGGGAGGTGGATGATGTTCAGATCTTCTACCCCTGGTATCACGATGTGGGGACGGTCTCCATCGATTCACCGGTTCCCTTGATCTTCACCAACCTCTATCCGGTGGGAGAGGAGATGCATATCAAGGCCACGGTGCAGAACTACGGCCACTTCACCGAGACCTTTGATGCCATCTGCTATCTGAATTCAGAAGAGGTGAGCTTTCGGGTGGAGAACTTAGCCCCTGGTGAACAGAGGCAGATTACCTTCAACTTCACCCCCACTACAGAGGAGACCTGGACGGTCACCGTGCATACGGCCCTGGCGGGAGATATGGATGGTAGCAATGACGACCAGACCCAGTCCGACCTCTTCGTCACCCAGGTTCCCAAGTCCTACCCCTACTTTGCTGACTTCGAGGCAAAGGGAGCCGAGGGCTGGGAGGTCGGTGGTTGGTATGGCCCACCGTATGACTTTGAGGTGGGAACACCCACCTATGGGCCTCCAGGGGCCTATTCGGGCTCCAATGTCTGGGCCACGGTGTTGGATGATGACTACAATACGGATCGGGCCGAGGTCTTAATCAGCCCGCTGATCGACCTGAGAACAGCAGATCCGGAGAAGATCACCTACACTTTCTGGCACTGGTTCAATATGGAGAACACCTATGATGGTGGGTTGGCCTTTATCACCTGGCCAGACTCTACTACGATGTATTTCATCGAACCCGAGGGCGGCTATCCGGGCTACTTCTACTTCGGCTACTCCCTCTTCCCCGGCTGGACGGGATCCTCCCCCTCCTATCCTGATGCCTACGATGGGGTGAGCATCATCAGGAGTGGGGGCTCTTACTATGATTTCTCCCAGGCAGCCGGCCATATAGTGAGGGTGGGATTCCTCTTCTCCTCTGACTATTCCTACACCTATGAGGGTTGGTACTTAGACTACTTTGACATCTACGAGCCCATCCCACCGACCATCACCGTGCCTGCGGATACGGCCATTGATGAGGGCCAGACCCTAACCTTTACGGTCTCAGCGACCGACCCCAACTACCATGATTCCATTACCCTTACCGCTGAGGATCTACCGGCTGGGGCAAGCTTTACTCAGACTAAACCCGCATCAGCCAGTGGCACATTTGAGTGGACGCCCAACTACGGGCAGGCGGGGACCTATACGGTGAGGTTTATCGCCACCGATTTGGATAATCTTGCTGATACCGATTATGTGGAGATTACGGTCTACGATGTGGATCAACCGCCGACAATTACGGCCACCTATACTACCTATTCCATCAACCTCTGTGAAGAAGAATGCATCCCTACGGATACGATTACGGCGTTTGATCCTGATACCCTGGACGGCGATGATGTTATCCTCACGGTGAGTGGCCTTCCTGAGGGGGCAACATTTACCCTGGCCAAGTCCAACCCGGCGATAGGTTACCTTGATTGGTGTCCAACCACCGCACAAGCTGGTTCCACTTATGTGATCACCTTTGCCGCGCAGGGGGTGCACTCCAAGGATCTCTATGATACCCTCATGGTAGCGATAACTGTAGGAGCACCCTTGGTGAGGTTAGGAGAGGTACCTATGGTCTGGCCAGGAGGTGATTTCTGCATACCGGTGATTGTTTCGAGTCCGGGAGAGATCGGTGGATTTGACTTTCTGATTCACTTTGATCCATCTGTGCTGACGGTAACTGGGGTAAACCAGAAATACTACTGGGTGGATTCCGACTCATTCCTCTTGGAGTATTTCAACTGGTCAAGTTGGCAGGTAGATGATGGGCAGAAGCTGCGGATATTGGGGATAGCGAACAAGCCCAATAATCAGTATACACCTCCTATTCCCGCCGGGGAAAATGAGCTGATGGAGATCTGCTTCCACGTGAACGCCAAGTGGGACCCCAACTACTGGATCCCCATCGACTTCGAGATAGACAATGCCTGTGTGGACAACACCCTCACAGATGAATTTGGGGAGAACCTTTACCTGGCCAAGATGGTGCGGACCTGGATGTTCACCCCTGGTGAGGGATGGGCGATGAAGGAGCTGAGAGAGGGCGAGGACTGGGATTACTGCCTGACCACCTACTGCGACCAAGCCGGCGATACCGTCTATGGCTGTGCCGGTTATACAGGGACGGTGGTGAAGGCTCCGCATATCTATGGTCCCTATGGGGATGTGAACGCTGATGG
>JAOZNS010000037.1 GCA_029933635.1 Candidatus Zixiibacteriota bacterium
AGTTTTTCCATTTGAAGGCGCATCTGGTTGAACCATCCGTTTCTGAAATACATGTGTGGTTTTGATCTCCTTTGATCATGAAGCCTCCTCCCTCCCGGAGGTGAAGCCTATGGCTCAAGCTATCCTGCGTCACTGTTTTGCCAAAAAGCTTAAGATGGTGGGACTGGCACTTCTGGCTGAAGGCACCGCCATCGGAGAACAGATTCTAAGAGAGACGGCGGGCGAATATGGGGCAACCTATGGTCAGGACTTTGTATTTCTGGGATTCAGACCTCAGTATCAAGCCGCCATTCTGGGAATGGGAGAGGATATAAGAAGAGTGTTTCCGCAGGATTACAACAATCTTCCTTTAGAGCAAATTCCTATGATGAGAAAGGTCAAGAATTACGGAAATATTTCCTTGATAATTTCGGTGACAGATGGTGATATGCCGGTCTGGTGGGTGGATTATGCTGTCTCCCGTTATCATAAAAAGCTGGCAGTAGCAACCACCGCGGTGATGGCAACCTCCTTCTATCCTTTTCTCGCCACCGGTCAGATGGTGGGGCTTGTGGGTGGTCTCAAGGGAGCAGCAGAGTATGAGATGCTGATCAAAAAGCCAGGGATGGGGCAGAGGGGAATGGATGCTCAATCGGTCTGCCATCTGGTAATTATACTTCTGGTGATTTTAGGAAATGTAGGATATTTCTTAAGGAAATAGTCCGCCGGCAGCGGTCGGTGGACCGTAGACCGCGGACGATATCAGCCATGGAAATTGGAACGATAATCGCAGCCATCTTGACTTTGTGCATTTTTTCATTCTTGTATAAAGATAACCCTTTTTACAGGTTCGCTGAACATCTTTTGGTGGGCATATCGGTGGGGTATGTTCTGGTTATTGCGCTAAATACCACGCTTGTGCCAAAATTGATAAATCCTGTTTTCAAAGAGGAAAGATTCGATTATATTATTCCAGGAATTTTGGGTCTTTTTATGTTGCTTAGATTTTTTCCTAAATACGCCTGGCTTTCTCGAATCTCCATTGCTCTGATCATCGGAGCAGGTGCTGGCGTTGCCATTCCTGCTACCCTTCAGGCAAAGATATTCGCTCAGATGCAGGCATCCATGAGCAATATGGCTTCCATAGATGGAAGCATCGTATTTTTAGGCATCGCCACAACTTTAGCTTATTTCTTTTTCTCCAAAGAACACAAAGGTTGGTTCGGAGCCGCAGCAAGGATGGGCACCTGGTTTCTGATGATCTTCTTTGGAGCCACCTTTGGATATACGGTCATGTCCCGAATCTCCCTTTTGATAGGAAGGATGCAATTTTTGCTGGGTGACTTTTTACATGTTATAAAATGACCTCTCCCCCCTTTGTCCCCCTCTCCACAAGTGTGGAGAGGGGGAAAATAGGGGGTGAGGTTGATAAAACAGTCAACGTCCACCGCCTTTCTCAGGGTATGGATGAGAGGACGGTGAACCATGAACTATGAACCACCTTTCGGGTTGAGGCGGTCGGTGGACTGCCGACGGAATTGAATTATGCAACAGACAAAAAGACGCATGGTCATCTTATCCGAAGGTTTCTTTGGAGATCTGGAGGCAAAGACCGCCTCCGGTTTGATAATGTATAAGCCCGATGAGGTGGTGGCAGTTATCGATTCCACAAAAGCAGGAAGATCTGTTCAACAGATTTTGGGATTTGGGGGCGAAATCCCCATAGTTTCCAATCTGCCAAACTCATTGAAATATGGACCCAACGCCCTTCTCATCGGCATAGCTCCGAGAGGAGGAAAACTTCCATCTGAATGGAGGCAAGTTATTAAACAGGCTTTAGAAAACCGACTGGATGTGATCAGTGGCTTGCACGATATGTTAAATGAAGACCCTGAGTTTTCTATGCTGGCTTTGCTGAAAGGAACAAAGATTCACGATTTAAGGGAAGCAAAAAAATATAACAAAGTTGCCACAGGCGATCCTTCCCGGATTAAAGCCAAGGTGGTTCTTACTGTGGGAACAGATTGTAAGGTTGGTAAGATGATCACCTCCATTGAGATTGCAAAGGAGAGTAAGAAGCATGGCTGGAATTCGCACTTTGTTGCCACCGGGCAAAGCGGGATGGTGATCGCAGGCGAGGGCGTACCCATCGATTCAATAATTGGTGACTTTATGTCCGGAGCAATCGAAGAATTCCTTAGCGAAAAATCCAGCTTTTATGATTTGCTATCTGTAGAAGGTCAGGGGACCATTCTTCATCCGGGCTATTCCGGTGTCTCCTTAGCTTTGATCCATGGGAGCCTTCCGGATGCCATGGTTCTCTGTCATTTTCCAGGACGTGAGAAGATAAAGAACTACCAGGTAAAGATTCCCCCTCTTCCTGAGGTAATAGAACTTCATGAACAGATAGCCAGGCCGATAAAACCTTCCCGGGTGATTGGAATATCTCTAAACACCCAAGAGTTAACCGAGAAGGAGGCTAAAGAAGAAATTAAGAGGACCGAGCAACAAACCGGTCTTCCCACCGTCGATCCGGTGAGATTCGGGTGCCAAAAGTTGATCCAGGCATTGGAATTTCTGAAAGGATAACTTGAAGTTCTCAAACGATGTATTGCCCTAAGTGTAAGACCAAGATGAAGGAGGGAAAAAGACCGTTTCATAAACAGAGAAAATGGATCTGTCCCAAATGTGGCAGGACAAGATTTCAGATAACAAAGGAAAGTAAAAATAGAAAGATTGATTTGTGAGGTTCTGCTGACAAAATAATTGAAAAAGAGTTGAACAGATTAATAAGAGGAAAATGAGGATAAGAACCCAAGGGTGTTTTTTTGCCTCCATTTTTTTGGTGGTTTTGATTACAAAGGTTGAGTGGGATAACCGGTTTTTGAATTCTGCTCAAAAAGCGAACTCATTTCTGAGAGGGGAGTTTTGTCTTCAAGCCATTTGTCCAGGCGAAAATGCGTCAAAAAGCTATAACCTCCCTTTAAAATCCGAAGCTTGTGTGGTTTTGGATACAAAAGGGGGTGAGATACTGTTTAATAAAAATATGGAAAGAAAGCTTCCCATAGCCAGCTTAACCAAGCTGAGGAGCGCGCTGGTCTTTCTGCAAACCGAACCCGATTTGAATGATACCATCACCATCACACAAGCTGATAACAAACCTTCGGGAAGTTCTCTGCTTAGGGTGGGGGAAACTTTCATTTTAGCTGACCTTTTGCACGCCTGTTTGATGGGCTCAAGCAATTGTGCCACTCAAGCGCTGGTCCGCGCATCTGGACTCTCTCGGTCAGATTTTGTGGCACAGATGAACCTTAAAGCAAAAAAACTGGGCTTGAAGAACACCTCCTTCAGCGAGCCCACCGGTTTAGATAGGAACAACAAATCCACTGCCTTAGACTGCGCATGGCTTTTATGTTTTGCCCTGCAGGATAGCGTGATTGCCTCAGTCTTTGGAAAAGCCTTCCATCAGTTTGTTACCCTGAATGCAAAGAAAAGAAAGCTTCAAATCGGCAATGCCGGTAAGGTCCTGTTCAGTTTCCTGAAGGTGAAAGGAGGGAAGACCGGCTATAATGGAGCATCTGGATGGTGTCTGGGAACCATGGTGCAGGGAAAAGATGGTAGAGAAATCGTAGCTGTAATTTTGGGTGCGCCCACAAAACATGATAGATTCGAAGAGATCAGATCGATAGTGGAATGGAGTCTTGCCCAGAATAAAAAGGGAAGTTGAAAAAAACTGTGGAGAGCTGAATGGCGATTGAAAGAAGAGATATAGAAGAGGTGGGGGAAGCAGTCGAAGCTTTGGGGATCATGTTGGAAAAGGAGCTGGGGGCCATCAAACAACACCTGACGGAACTATATCAGTTCATCGCTCAAATCAAAGATCAGGACAAAAGTATCAGTCAGGAGTTGGAGAGGCTCAAAGTGGAGTTAAAAAGAGGCGAAAAGCTTCTGCAACGATTGGAAACTACATTATCTCGCAACGAAGCAAAGCTGACGAATCTTCAAAAAGATGCCCTGGATGAGGAAGACTATACCGGAGAGATCAAAAATGAGCTTTTAGCCATCAAGCGTGAACTCCAATTTGCCAGAGGCGATTTGAAGGAACTTTTGAGGCAAAAGGTAGATCCAAAAAGAAATCGAAACTCAAGCAAGGAAAAGAGAGGGAACAAAAGATAACAGGGTGGCTTACTTTAAGTTGAGCTTGTTATTTGACTTTCTTAAGATAATCTTCCTTATTCTGTGAACCATGCCGTTGTCTCCTCTCTTCCTCTTTTTCCTATGCCAAACACTAAGAGCAGGCAATCTTTCTGTTTCCGGGATTCCCTAAAATTTAGGATTGACAAATCAAGAAAAAACGTTATTTTAAAAACAGGAGATAATTCCTCTTGGTTCGAAGAGGAATAAGTCAGGTTGTGGCAAGGGGCTGGTGGCTCAACTACAAAGAAATCCAAAAATGACTGTATTTTGTTTCAAAAACTTATTCTTTCTTGTCCTTTAATTTCAATCTAAGGAGTTCAGAATGAAAGAGAAACTTTCATTTTTGATTTGGGGGCTTTTGCTTGTGCTTTTGTTATGTCCAAACTTTGTGCTGGCGGATGATCCGGGAAATCCAGATACCTGTCGGGTGGGATGTCCGGGCGTCACCTTGCCCGAACAACAGGTGGTGGTGGAGGTAACCGTATACAATGATGAGGATTTGGGAGGATTGGCGGTTCCGCTGGTATTTGGCTATCCGTCTCTGGATGTGGTTTGCGACTCGGTCAGCTTTGTCGGAACCAGAGCCGAATATGCTGAATATCAGGGCGCAAGCATAGACACCACCAACTATAAGCTGGTTTTCTATGCGGTCTTTATCGATTCTGACTTAACCTCCGGAGATGGAGTGGTGGCTAATCTTTATTTCACCACCGGACCTAATTGGGATTCAACCTTATGTGTGGAGATAGACACCACCTTCTATCCGCCCACCACAGTCTTGGAGTTTTCTCCTCGAGCCAGCGGCCAGGCACTTTATCCGGAGTTTAAGAAGGGCTGTGTGGGTTCGGGACCCACACCCCTCACTGAACTCATAAGTCCGGAAAATCAAGCTAATTTGTGCTCTCCAGATACCTTTGACTTTGTGTGGTCCAAAGCAGGAGAAAATCTTGTTTATACCCTTCAATACGCTCAAGATTCTAATTTCACCTTGGGGGTGGTGACCATTCCTGATCTTACAGATACCACTTATACCGCTTCACTTCCCAGACAGACCTACTTTTGGCACGTGAAGACAACCAATCAGTGTGGTAAAGATAGCCCCTATCAGGATCAACCGTTCGGCTTTTATGTCTTCCTGAGTGGAGATGCGACCAATGATGGTGTGGTTGATTTGGGAGATGTGGTTTTTGTCATAAATTACGTCTACAGGGAAGGGACAGCGCCCGATCCTTTCGGAAGCGGCGATGCCTCATGCGATGGGCTGATCGATCTAAGTGATGTAGTTTGGCTGATCAGCTATGTCTACAGGGATGGACCTCCTCCATGCTGTCCTTAAAGGAAAGTGAAGAAAGATATCCTCAAGGCAGAGACAGTAAGAAGGTTTTGCCTCTGCCTTTTTTATTTTCAAAAAATCTTTTCTCATCAAAAATAATCCTTCCTTTTAAAAACTGATTTTGTATTATTCTTTTTGAGGGGAATAACCCAAGTTGGTCTCTTTTATATAATGTTTGACTCCTTGGTAGGTGAATTAATCTAACTTAGTCGACTGTAACCAAATTCAGAAATAGTTGCTCAATTTATTGAGCATACTCGTCCTCGTCACCATGCCTGATAAATTCTGCAGAATCCATAGGACAGGGAACTCCAACAGTAAATAGATTTATGCTACAAAGCACGAGCGGGCGCACGATGATTCCAAAACGAAAGGCGGATGAAAGCGGATATGTCTGATGATCTCAAAGAGGCTTTATTATATGAGGCTCTCCCTGACAGCAGGGTGAGGTGCAACATCTGTCAGCGAAGGTGTGAGATAAAGCCGGAGGCATCAGGATATTGCTATACCAGATTCAATAAAGAAGGAAAGCTTTACTCCTTTATTTATTCTGAGGTCTCCTGCTCCATGGTTTCCCCCATTGAGAAGAAACCTCTTTTTCATTTCTATCCAGGAAGCTTGTGGCTATCTCTGGGAACTTTGGGGTGTAACTTTCGATGTCCGGGCTGTCAGAACTGGAAGATCGCCCATGCCCGGTTGAATTTAAATGAGCGAAAGGTGGAGCATATCACTCCGAAGGAATCAGTTACTTTAGCTAAAAGAGATGGTTGCAAAGGGATCTCCTGGACCTATAACGAGCCCACCATCTGGTTCGAATATACCCTTGATGGTGCAAAATTAGCCAGAGAAAATGGTCTTTTGACCAATTATGTGACCAACGGTTTCATCACCCCAGAAGCTTTGGATCTTTTGGGTCCCTATCTGGATGCCTTCCGTGTGGATATAAAAGGATTTTCTGATGATTTTTATAAAAAGATATGTCATGTTTATGATTTCAAGGGGATTTTGGAGGTGACCAAAAGGGCAAAAGAAAAATGGGGCCTGTGGGTGGAAATCATAACCAACATAATTCCCGGATATAATGACGATGAGGCCCAGCTGAAGTCGATCGCCTCATGGATAAAGGATGACTTAGGAGAGTTTACTCCCTGGCACTTAACTCAATTTGTACCCCATCTGGAGCTTTCCCACATTCCAACCACCCCTGTTGCCACACTGGAAAAAGCAAGGGAGATCGGGCTTAAAGAGAATTTGAAATATGTATATCTGGGCAACGTGTGGGGTCATCCCGCGGAAAATACCTACTGCCACAGCTGCAAGAAACTTTTGATAAAAAGAAAAGGATTTTATATTTCACAAAATCATATCAAAGATGGCAAATGCCCTTTTTGTGGAACCACCATTCCGGGAAGATTCAGTTAGATGATAGAGGAAATTGTTCACCTTGCTCCCAGATTGTAGGAACAAAATGTCTAAGTGCGTAAATTGTGGAAAAGGATCAAAGCTTATCTCCAGAGCTTTACAGGCCTGTCTTGAGTGTATCCGCAAGGATTTTGAAAGGGTCTGGCCTTCCATTCAGAAGGTTCATGCCAGATCACGAATGGAATTTGATTTGCCCATCAAGCCTCCAGAGAATCCTTCAGGCGTGAAGTGTAATTTGTGTGTGAACGAATGTAGAATTCCTGAAGGTCAAAGAGGATTTTGCGGATTAAGAGAAAATAGAGGGGGAAAACTTTATGGTGGAGGGAAAGATGAAGGGAACTTAAGCTGGTATTACGATCATCTTCCCACCAACTGTGTGGCAGACTGGGTGTGCCCTGGTGGATCAAAATCTGGCTACCCAGAATTTTCTCATTCGGCTGGACCCGAATATGGATACAAAAACTTAGCGGTATTTTATCAAGCCTGCTGTTTTAATTGCCTCTTCTGCCAAAACTGGCATTTTCGGAGGGAAGTTTATTCTACGAGGAAAATTACGGCAGAACAGTTGGCAGATTGTGTGGATGAGAAAACCTCCTGCATCTGCTATTTTGGAGGGGATCCCTCTCCTCAAATTCTACATGCAATTGAAGCATCCAAGCTTGCATTGAGAAGGACTAAAGGTAGAATACTTCGCATCTGTTGGGAGACAAATGGGGCTATGAATCCTCAGCTTTTGGAAAAGATGGCGGATTTGTCTTTAAAATCGGGAGGATGCATAAAATTCGATTTGAAGGCTTTTGATGAAAATTTAAATATTGCCCTGTGCGGGATAACCAATAAAAGAACCTTAAAAAATTTTGAATTGCTCTCAGATATCGCCAAAACCCGTCCTGATCCTCCCTTTCTTATTGCCAGCACCTTACTTGTTCCGGGATACGTTGATTCCGAAGAGGTGTCTAAGATTGCAAACTTCATCGCCAGTTTGAACAAAGATATTCCTTATGCCCTTTTGGCTTTTCATCCCCAATTCTATATGACCGATCTACCTAAAACCTCAATAACACATGCCGAAGAGTGTGAGCTTGAAGCAAAAAAGGCGGGGCTTTGCAATGTGAGAGTGGGCAATGTTCATCTTCTGGGGAATGCCTATTGATCTTTCTCTTCTGTGATCGGACCTCGAAAAGCCTCTTTAGAATGAAGGGATTTATAGTAGAAAACAGGTTTAGACAGATGCACTGCCATCTATTATTAGACCATCTTTTAGCTTTATGATTCGTTGTGTTCTTCGAGCTATCTCTTTATCGTGGGTGATGACAATAACGGTGTGTCCCTGTTTCCCCAGCTCCTCGAAAAGATTAATTATCTCTCCGCCGGAGACCGAATCTAAGTTTCCTGTGGGCTCATCTGCCAAAATCAGGCGAGGCTGGTTAGCTAAGGCGCGGGCTATAGCCACCCTTTGCATCTCTCCACCAGAAAGCTCCGCAGGCTTGTGATCGGCTCGATCTTTGAGACCGACTTTTTCCAAAAGCTTCATGGTCCTCTTTCTTCTCATCCTTGAAGGTAAGCCGGCAAAGATTAAGGGAATCTCCACATTTTCAAATGCGGTGGCGTAAGGAAGCAGGTTGAAATTCTGAAACACAAAACCCACCTTTCTGTTGCGTATCTCCGCCAGTTCATTGGGACTCAAGATTTCCACCTTTTGCCCATCCAAGAAATATTCTCCCGAGGTGGGAGTATCCAAACAGCCCATCAAGTTCATCAGGGTGGATTTTCCAGAGCCGGATGGACCCATGATGGAGACAAACTCATTCTCTTCTATCTTCAGGTCGATCCCCCTCAAAGCCTCCACCTGGACTTTTCCGGTTGAATAAACCTTTCTGATCTTCCGCATCTCTATCATGGTTTTTCACCTCATGGACGACGCTAATTCATCTGCAATACATAATTCTGTTGAATATCCTTCAGCCTCACTCCTGTCTGTCGAAGAGCAAGCCAAAACGATGACCTTTATCTTTTGGTTTTTACTCGTATCTCAATGATTCTACAGGGTCGACACTTGCCGCCCTGCGGGAGGGGAAGATGCCGGAGAGCATCCCGATGACCCCCAAGATCACCGATGTGATCACCGCAACCTGAAGCGAGATGACCGGTTTGCCCAGAAACTTGGCCCAATCTGCCTCCATGGGGATGGCACCCCAGATCTTGACTAGTATAACTGAGAAGAAAACTCCTAAGGCTCCACCCAGGAGGGTGATGATCAAAGATTCCAGCAAAAACTGACTCATGATGTAAAGCCTTTTTGCGCCCAAAGCCATCTTAATTCCGATCTCTCTGGTTCTTTCCTTAACCGCCACATACATGATGTTTGCCACCCCCACCCCGGCGATCAAAAGCGTCATCCCGCCGATGATTCCCAAAAAGATCTGAAATCCGACCAAAACTTTGTTGAACACCTTTTGCCCCTCGATCACATCCCACTCCCATAATGCCTCCGTATCTTCAGGATCAAATTTATATTTTGCTCCCATCACCTCAGAGACCTTCTTCTTGACCAACTCGATTTGCTCAGGATCCTTGGGCTGATAGACGATGTCGTTTAAGTATTTGTGTCCAAATATGGTTTTGAATGTGGTTGCCGGAATGGTAGCTTTGTCCCAATCTGGTCCCCCATACATCCCCATCTGCATCTTCTCTATCATCACTCCGATAACGGTGAAAGGAATGTTATTCAGGATGATGGTCTTGCCAACGGCATCCTCTTTTCCGAACAGTCTTTCTTTTAGCTTGTTCCCCAAAAAGACCACCCTTCTTTTGTATTTCATATCCAGATCATTTATAAATCTTCCCCCCATCTGGGGATAGTGGGCTCTCATCTCCTCAAAGCAAGGATAGACTCCGGTGAGATGCTCTGAGACCGTGTTTTTTTTGTAGGTTAACGACACCCCCCACCTGGAGTATTCGCCACTTACCGCTTCCAGCTCTGGCACCTTTTTCCTCAAAAGCTTTACATCTTCGTCGGTGAAGCGGATCCTTCTGCCCTTTCCCAGTCCCTGATAGGGGATGGAGGTTTGACCTCCCCACATCACCACGATATCCTTTCCCATGCCGTGCCGGGCTTTATTCAGCGACCTTTTGAGCCCCTCCCCAAAAGCCAGAAGCATCACGATGGAGATGGTGCCCCAGACAATTGCCATCAGGGTCAAAGTTATCCTTTTCCTTTGCTTCTTCAAATCTCTCAAAAAAAGTCTGAAGATCAAAAGTCCTTTCATTTCCTTTCCTTCCCCGGATCAAAGGATCGTAACCGGTGGCTTACGGCAATAAATCTTCTAAAGCTTAAGGGCTTGCACCGGATTCAAACTTGCTGCCCTTCTGGCGGGGAAATAGCCGGAGATCAATCCCACCACTCCCAAAACGCTTATTGTAATCAAAGTCGAAGGAAGGGTGATCTGAGGCGTTCCCATATACTCCTCCAATTTGAAAAGTGGAAAGATCTTCACCACCAGAAGGGAGAACAAAAACCCGACGATGCCGCCGGTTAGGGTTATCACCAAGGTCTCGAAGATAAGCTGCGATAAAACATGGATTTTCTTGGCACCCAAGGACATCTTTATTCCAATCTCCTTGGTTCTCTCCTCCACCACCACGTGCATGATGTTGGAGACGCCGATTCCACCCACGATCAGGGTAAAGGTGCCAATGACCAAAAGAAAGATTCTGAAGGCTAAGAAGAAATAGGTTAGGAACTTTTCCATCTCGGTGGTGTCCCACATTGCTAAAGCTTCGTTGTCCTTCGGATCGAATTTATATTTTTTGCCCAACACCTCATAAACCTGCTTTTTTACCTGTTCGGTCTCACGCGGGTCCTTGGGCTTAAATATAATATCATTGACATATTTATAGCCATACATGGCGGCGAAAGTGGAGGCGGGTATGAAGGCTTTGTTCTCGTCCCGACCGCTGTAGCTGGAGTCTTGGGCTTTCTTTTTCATCACTCCAACCACCAGAAAAGGGACGTTATCGATAATGATGTATTTGCCGATGGCTTCCTCCTTTCCGAACAGATCCTTCTTCAGTTTGTCTCCCAGAAAGACCACCCTTTTTCTCTTTTCTAAATCGATTTTGTTGATGAACCTCCCACCAGTCTCAGCAAATATGTTTCGCATCTTTCCAAACACCGGATAAATTCCCACCATGTTCTGCCTGACTGTATTCTTTTTGTATTTTATCTGGGTATTCCAGCGGGAATACTCCGGGCTCACTCCCGCTAACCGTTTGATCTCCCTTTTTAAAAGGAGGGCATCCTCCTCCCTCAGAGGGATGGATCTTCCTTTGCCAAAACCCATATAGGGCTTGCTGGTCCTTCCTCCCCACATGATCACGATCCCCTCTCCCAAACCGTGCATGCTCCTTTGGTTTTGAGCGTGGATTCCCTTGCCGAATGCCAGAAGAAGAACCACCGCAGAAGTCCCCCAGATGATTCCAAAAAGGGTGAGAAAGGTTCTCAGCTTCTGGGAACGCATGTCCCTTAAAAATTGGGTCATGAACATAAGAAGGTGCATTTATTTTATCTCCTGGGGAGGTTTCTCCACCAAAATATCTCCCTCCACAAGACCCTCAGTCACCTCGATGTTTAAGCCATCGGAAAGTCCGGTTTTTATCCTGATTCTTTTGATTTTTCCTGAGGTGGTGTCTTTCACCTGCACGAAGGCGCTATCCTCCACAAACTCCACCAACCTCTCTGGTATCACCAGGATGTTTTCCTTCTTTTTTATGATGATATCTGCATTGGCAGAATATCCTGCCCTCAAAAGGGAAGATCCTGTTTCGGTGATTTTGATCTCCACATCAAAGAGTGTGGCGTTCTCCTGTTTTTTGGCTTTGGGCGAGATCTTATATAAAATTCCCTGGATGGTATCGTGGGGGAGTGCTCCCACCTTTAAAAGTGCTGGCATCCCCTCTTTCAGCTTTCCCACGTCGATCTCATCCACAGTTCCCCGAAAGATCAACTCGTTCATATCGGCTAAGGTGAAAAGTTCGGTTCCAGCTTGATAGGAGGTTAATGGAACCACCGGGTCTCCCACGTTTATCTTCCTTTCCAAAACTGTGCCTGTGATAGGGGCCTTTATCACCGACTCGACCTTTCTGCCGGCGACGTTGGTCTTACCTCGCTCGATCAGAGACAATTTCTCCCGGGATAACTTTAACCTCAGCTCAGCCTCAGCCGCGCTACGGGATGCCTGCTCATAATCCTGCTGGGAAACTAATTTTTTAGCCAAAAGCTCTTTGATCCTCAAAAATTCGTTTCTCTGATTCTGGTAATTTACCGAATCGATCTCCACCTGTCTTTTGGCTTGGGCAAACTCCAAGGGTGTGGGATCGGGCCTTATCTCCACCAATGGATCCCCCGCCCTCACTGAATCTCCCATCTCCACAAACACCCTTTTCACAATACCTGAGATTTTGGATTTCACCGAGATCTGGTTCTTTGGCTCGATCTGCCCTATAGCCAGGGCCTTGTCCACGATACTGCCCATCTCCGCCCTGATTGAGTTGTTGGCTCTTTCCTTTTCCCCGGAACCTTTAAGCGCTAAAAACACAACACCAACCAAGAGAACAAAGATGGCTCCAATTATTGCCACTTTTCTTTTCATCTTTTATCCTCTCCTCATTTTGAAGTAGAAGCAAAGAAGGTATGATTTTTATCTTTTTTCAACTCATATCTATTTTACGAGATGAAAGTGCTTTGGTTTCAAGCTTGGTGGTGCTGAGGTGACGAAAAGACAAACAAAGTAAGATTCGGAATTTGTCCGGTTGGTGGAGAAAAAGTGGGGAGAACACTTTCCTATCCCTCTTGGAGCCAGGACCTATAACTCGGATGTAGAAGCCTTTCATGAGCGAGTAGAGCAGGAGTTCTACCGCATTGGGCATATCAAAAAGCAAAAATCAGTTTTTTGGCTTTAGCCTATCTGCATTGGTCTAACTACCAAAGGGTGAATCACTACAAGGAGGGCATTCCTTTCAGCTTTTATCTGATCTGTCTGGCAGTCAATACCGTCTCGAAATCTTCGACTTAGATCCCGTGCTCTTAAATAATTACACCCGTAGAGCAACTGGATACAATGTACCTGTAAGGCACAATTGTTTTATAGGTTTAGGTTGACAAAATGTTATTTTGCGAGTATACTTACTAAACAAATGAAATGAATTCTTTTTCAACTGAAGACCAAAATGAGATTTATAGCTGATTTTCACCTACATTCCAAATATAGCCGAGCCACCTCCAAGGAAATGGATGTGGAGAACATGGCTCGATGGGCCAGGTTAAAAGGGGTAAGTTTGCTGGGAACCGGTGATTTCACCCATCCTCTTTATTTTGCCGAGTTGAAACAGAAATTACAACCCACAGGCAAGGGCCTTTTCACCTTGAGGAAAGAGTTCAACCATTCTGCGGGGAATTCATCCCAGAGCCAAGTTGATTTTATGCTTACCGCTGAGGTAAGCAACATGTTTCAACAAGGTGGATCATCCAGAAGGATTCACACCTTGATCTTTGCTCCCAGCATTGAGGTGGCGGAAAGGATAAATGAGGAACTTTCCCAGTTTGGGAAATTAAGTTCGGATGGAAGACCCATTTTCGGATTCTCTGCCAAAGAGCTGGTAGAGATTATAACCGACATCACAGATGAATGCTTTATTGTGCCAGCTCATGCTTGGACTCCATGGTTTTCTGTCTTTGGAGCAAATTCTGGCTTTGATTCACTTGAGGAATGCTTCGGTGAGCAAGCCAAACATATCTTTTGCATTGAGACCGGCCTATCTTCCGATCCACAGATGAACTGGCGGTGGTCTGCACTGGACAAAATTGCCTTAATCTCTAACTCGGATGCACATTCCCCCAATCGCATTGGCCGAGAGGCGAACGTGTTCGATTGTGAGAGGAGCTTCAAGGAGATAATAAAGGCCATCAGAACCAGAGACAAAAATAAGTTTCTTTTTACCATAGAATTTTTTCCGGAGGAGGGGAAATACCACTTTGACGGACATCGCAACTGCGGCATACTTTTTTCACCAGCCGAGTCCAGAAAAAACAAAAATATCTGTCCGGTCTGCGGACGAAAGTTGACCGTTGGTGTGATGCATCGGGTGGAAAGCTTAACGGATCGACCGGAGGGATTTATACCAGAAGGTGCGATACCGGGCAAACATCTCATCCCCTTGCAGGAGATAATAGCGGAGGCTTTAAACCAGGGTGTGGATACCAAAGGGGTGGAAAATGAATATCTGCGGTTGGTTTCGTTCTTTGGATCCGAGTTCCGCATATTACTTGATCTTCCTCTGAAGGAGTTAGAAAAATCCACTCCACCCAAGGTGCTTGAAGGAATTAAGAGAGTAAGGGAGGGAAAGTTGCATATTACTCCAGGCTATGATGGGGTGTATGGTAAAATTCGAATCTTTGCACAAAAGGAAAAGGAAGAGACCAGTCAATTGGGATTGTTTTAAACCTCACTTTACTTACCTTTTTCCATGAACTTGGAAGGGGGCTGTACCGGTAAAGATTTTATTATTCCACAAAAAGTTTATCGCTTGAAAGAAATCGCCGGAACCATAAAATCTGGTTGCAACATAAAAAAGATTTTTTAACAACAGATGCAACAGATTTTGAGTTTGAGCGTATAATATTTTGCATTTTGTCTGCAACTTTTTGCAGGGATAAAAAAGCTATGAAGATGGGTTGAAATCCAGAACAGAGGTTTGCTGAAAAGCTGTCGTAGTTCTTCTTTTAGCTGGGGCATAAGATTCTTATCGAACTAATATATCCTTGGGGTAAAGGGATTGAGAGATAGCGATCTGGCTTTCAAGTTGAAAAGATTTTTTATATTCTTCCTTTTCGCTGTTATCTTCATGGGGGTGGGTGGATTTTTAGTCTCTGGCTTAAAGTGGTCTTCCTCTCCAGAGACGATTCAGGCAACCACATCCTCAGCGGATCAGCCTTTCAGATCAAAAAGCGAGCTTCTTCTGGAGAATCCTTTTGTCAGGGTGGCAGAAAGGGTGAGTCCGGCGGTGGTAAATATAAGAGCCGAAAAAGTGTTAAAAGGACGTTCCTTTCATGACTTTTTCCCCTTTGACGATTTTTTCCGCAGATTCTTTGGAGAGGTTCCAGAAACAAGGCTACCTCCACAGAAGACTCAGAGCTTAGGGTCTGGTTTCATCTTCAGAAAGAACGGCTATATTCTGACCAATAATCACGTGGTCTCTGATGCGGATAACATATCGGTCCAATTGTCCGATGGCACCTCCTACAAGGCCAAGGTGGTGGGACTGGACAAGGATACAGATATCGCTGTGCTGAAGATCGATGTGGACGAGGACCTGCCCACGGCTGAATTTGGAGATTCGGATTCACTGAGGGTGGGAGAATGGGTGATGGCCATAGGAAATCCTTTCCCAGAGTTAGGTCTGGAGAGAACCGTTACTGTGGGGGTGGTCAGCGCCAAAGGACGAGGGAACTTAAATTTCGGACCAGAATATACCCCTCAGTATCAAAACTACATTCAAACCGATGCCTCCATCAATCCAGGAAATAGCGGGGGACCTCTGGTGAACATTCATGGAAAGGTGGTAGGAATAAATGCTGCCATCACCAATCCAACCGGAATAAAGTTCAATATCGGAATAGGATTTGCCATTCCCATAAACTTAGCTAAATCGGTGATTCCTGACCTGATAGAGAAAGGTAAGGTTTCCAGAGGATTTTTAGGGATATTTTTTCAGGAGTTAAACAAAAACACCGCAGATGCCCTGAATCTTCCTTCAACCGAAGGGGTGCTGGTGCGAAAGGTGGAGCCGGGCACACCAGCGGATGAAGCGGGATTGAAGATGGGCGACGTTATAATCGGATTCAACGGACAAAAGATAGTCAATGGACAGAAATTCAGGATGATGGTGGCGGAGGCTGGACCAGGGGAGAAGGTTACCCTTGATATAATAAGAGATGGGAAGAAGCTAACCAAGAAAGTTACACTGGCGGATAGAGAAAGCTTTGCTTCTGCAACAGAAAAAGGGGTCCCGCAAGAGGAACAAGCCGAAAATTGGTTAGGTCTACAGGTGAGCACTTCCACCAGAGAATTGGCTGTCCAATTTAATGTCAAATTCGAACCAGGTGTGCTGGTGTTGAAGGTTCAACCTCAGAGTGTTGCCGAGCAGGCAGGATTTAGACCTGGTGATATAATAGCTAAAATAAATGACCAAAAGATCGAAGATTTAGCCGACTACCAAAAAGCATCTGAAGCATTAAAGGATAAAAAGAAGGCTGTCCTTTTCCTGATATACAGAGATGGTGAACCGCTTTTTGTGGCAGTAAAGCCTTAAAAATGGCATTTGATCCAAGGAAAACGAGATTTTGTTTTACCTTCAACCTTATAACCAAGCAGTCTTAACTGCCGAAAGGAGGATTGGTTAACAAATTGGCAAGGCAGACCAGAAGGTATCGGGATGAAGACAGATCCTTAGACCTTTATTTAAGGGAGATCGGAGAGACCCCCTTAATCACCGCCAAGGAGGAGGTGGAATTAGCCAAGCGGATCAAGCAAGGGGATCAAGAAGCCCTGGAGAAGTTAACCAAAGCTAACCTGAGATTTGTGGTCTCGGTGGCAAAACAATATCAGAACCAGGGCCTGTCCTTAGCTGATCTGATCAATGAGGGGAACATAGGGCTGATCAAGGCGGCCAAAAGATTTGATGAAACCCGAGGATTTAAAT
>JAOZNS010000209.1:0-2823 GCA_029933635.1 Candidatus Zixiibacteriota bacterium
TGGCAAAAGCCACCATATGTTACTTGGTTCAACGTGTCCAGAAAAAACAGCTACAGGGGATATAAAACCCCATGAGAGATAGTCCATGAACGAAACCCAACTCTCAGCCCTCAAATGGCTATCTTACCAGCTATCTCATTAGACGAAATTTTGAGAAAAGAACTTGCCAGATCAACCCAAAGGGGGTATGATATTGTTCCGGATCCCTTAAATCTTAAAACGTCAAGCAGGATCAGTAAATATTCTATTAGAGTTATCAAGACGAGCAGACTACAACCTCCTTTCACCTGTTCTCCTTTCCTCCTGAAACCACGCAGAATAGTGTAAGATAGGTAAATCCACTTGACAAATTTATCATACTTTATTAGATAGAGTGCGATATTTCAAGGGGGCAGAAAAGCATGTCTTTTCAGGTAATTGGAAGGTGGGCAGATGAAATATACAATTGGCATTCGACGGGAAGACAAAAACAGATGGGAAAGAAGGGTGCCCCTGATTCCAGAGCATATAAAAGATTTGAAAGAAAAATACGGAATTGAGGTGATTTTGCAACCCTCCTCCATCCGTATCTTCTCTGACGATGAATACATCCGGGTGGGGGCAAAAATTCAGGAAGATCTATCTGAATGCGGGACTATCTTCGCTGTTAAGGAAATCCCATTGCATTTTTTCCAACCAGCAAAGACCTATGTTTTCTTTTCGCATACCATCAAGGGACAGAAAAAGAATATGCCCATGCTTAAAAGAATGATGAAACTTGGATGCAATCTGATCGATTATGAGAAGGTGACCGACGAAAGTGGGAGGCGTTTGATCTTCTTTGGATCTCATGCCGGATTAGCGGGAATGATAGAGGTCTTATGGGCGCTGGGGAAAAGAGTCCTCTGGGAGGATGGGCCCAATCCTTTCTTAGAAATCAAAAATGCTTACCAGTATGAAAGCTTAGCCCACGCTAAGAAAAGCATCTCTCAGGTGGGAGAGAAGATTAGAAAATATGGTTTGCCCGAATCGATCACTCCTTTAGTCTTCGGGATTACCGGATATGGAAACGTCTCCTCCGGTGCACAAAAGATACTTGATCTTCTGCCCTATAAACAGATAGAGCCCGAAGAGATACCCGCCTGGTTGAAACGATCCAGCTTCTCAAAAAATCAAATCTATAAGACGGTGTTCAAGGAAGAGCACATGGTGGAGCCTATTTCCTCCAAACAGCATTTTGATCTGCAGGATTACTATGCTCATCCGGAAAAATATCGATCCCGATTTGAAAATTATGTTCCCCATCTTAACGTTCTGGTAAACTGTATCTACTGGGACGAACGTTACCCAAGACTTGTGACCAAAAGATTTTTGAAAAAACTTTTTAAAGAAAAACAAACCTCTGGATTGAAGGTTATAGGTGACATCAGCTGTGATCTCCAAGGGTCTATAGAATGCACGGTTAAGGTCACGGAGCCGGATAACCCGGTTTATGTATATGATCCCAAAGAAGAGAAGATAGTTGATGGATATCGGGGAAGGGGGGTCGTGATTTTGGCGGTGGACAATCTTCCCTGTGAGATATCTAAGGAGGCATCCGAAGACTTCAGCCGGGTGTTGAAGCCCTTCGTTCCAGAGGTCGCCAAAGCAGATTTTTCGGCAGACTTCCATAAATGTGCTCTTCATCCGGCAATCAAAAAAGCGATGATTCTCTACCACGGTAAGCTGACCCCCAACTTTGAGTATATGAAAAAATTTCTATAAAGAAAAGAAACCCTCGGTATGTTTTTTCCCGGTTACAGAAGCTCGTCCCTAAGATAATTAGTGCAACTTATTCAGAGTTGAACAAGAATTATTTTTCCAAACTATTCCACTTCGATTACGTTAAATAGCTGATACGCGAAAGTTCGTGAATTTTTTCACAAAGGAGACGACAGATGAAGAGGGTTTTAGTTCTTGGTGCTGGATTGGTGGCAAAACCCTTGGTAGATTATCTTTTAAATCAGCCGGCTCTTCAGGTAAGGGTAGCCAGCCGAACGGTGAGCAAGGCGGAGAGGTTGGTGGGAGATCATCCCAGAGGCGAAGCCTATCCTCTTAATGTAAATGATACTCAAACTTTGAGAGATCTGATCTCTGATGCCTTTGTGGTGATCAGTATGGTTCCTTACACCTATCATGTAACCGTAGCCAGGCTCTGCATAGAGCTTAAGAGGCACATGGTCACCACCTCGTACGTCAGCGAGGATATGAGAAAGTTGGATAAAAAGGCAAAGGATGCTGGTGTTGTTATCCTGAATGAGATGGGGTTAGATCCTGGAATAGATCATATGTCCGCCATGAGGATCATCCACCGGGTCCAGAATGAAGGCGGCAGGATCGCCAGCTTCTATTCATATTGTGGAGGGCTTCCTGCTCCTGAGGCAAACACAAATCCCTGGGGATATAAATTTTCTTGGAGTCCAAGAGGGGTGATCCTGGCTGGAAAAAATCCAGCTCGATATCTCAAGGAGAGAAATGAGATAAATATCCCCTCAGAGGATCTTTTCTCTCATTTCTGGCCCATGCATATTGAAAAATTGCCTCCTCTGGAAGCCTATCCAAATCGAGACTCGATCCCTTACATCCAGCTATATGGAATATCTGACGTCGACTCCATGTATCGGGGGACCTTACGTTATCCTGGATGGTGCCAGACCATGAAGAAGATGGTGGAGCTGGGCTTTTTAGATGAAACCGAACAAAATGTGAAGGGACTCTCTTATGCGGAGTTTTTGAGAGGGTTGATAAAAAAACAGAAGGGAAGCGAGTTAAGAAGGGAGGTAGCCGCTCACCTCAAGATCGATC
>JAOZNS010000209.1:2833-4626 GCA_029933635.1 Candidatus Zixiibacteriota bacterium
TGCTTTTATTTTTATCTCATTCCAGATTGACCGAAGAGATTGGAGTGGTTGGGATTTTTCAGCGATGAAACAATTCCATTTGAAAAGAGCAGCCCACTGGATATTTTTGCCAATCGTCTTTCGGAGAAGCTTCGATATGAGGAAGGGGAAAAAGATATGATCGTTTTGCACCATGAGTTTGTGGCTGAATATCCGAAGAGAAAGAAGGAGAAAATCACCTCCACCTTGATAGATTATGGCATTCCTCATGGTGACACCGCCATGTCAAGGACCGTGGGTTTGCCTGCAGCCATAGCCGCTACCTTAATTCTGCAAGGCAAGATCAAACACGCAGGCGTGCATATTCCGGTGAGCCCCATCATTTATGAACCAGCTTTGGACGAGCTGGAGAAGCTTGGTATAGTGTGTAGAGAGAAAAGGCAACCTGTGTAATTCTGATCAAGCAGTAGCTCTTGGGTTGAGCTCCGTGTGGGAGCGGACCTCAGCGTCCGCCAAAGTTTTGGGGCGATGACAGAACATACCACTGCAAAAGCCTCATTTCGACAGGTGTAACGTCCGAGCCTGTCTTGGACGTGGAAACTCAATGCAAAAAAGCCACCGAGCGGTCTCGAACCGCTGACCTAGGGTTTACGAAACCCTTGCTCTACCAGCTGAGCTACGGTGGCTAAGTGGTTAGTTTATACTTATTCCTCCGTTACTTAAGAACTCCTCTTGGGCCCTTCTCTTTTGCTAATTTAGGCAAATACTGAAAGAAATGGCCAGGTTGGGGAATAATTTACAAGCCAGTCTTTTTAGATCCACACAAATAAGCTATTTTCCTTTTTTAAGCTCCTCTATTTCTTTTTTCTCCTTTTCCTTCTGTTCGAGCATGCTGAGCAGAAGATCGGCCGAATTGGAGTCTAACCTCTTTAGAATCTCATATTGAGCCTTAGCTTTATAGGGATAGCCCTGTTCGGAGTAGGTTAACCCCAGGTAAAGTTGAGCTGTAGTATCCAAAGAGTCCGCTTGAATTGCTTTCAGATATTCTTCCTCTGCCAAAAGTAAGTATGCCTGGCTTGTTCTGGAGAAGGTCTCAGCGTCGGCGGTGTCGGTTTCCAATCTGGTAAGATATTTCTCCAAAAGAGCGGTTAACTCCTCTCTGTTCTTGAAGGGAAGCTGTCTTAAGGTATCGGGTAGCCAATAGGTTAATCGATCCAGTTTTGCTGCACGCCTCCAAGCTTTCAGCCCTTTCTCATAATAGAGATTTCCAAAAGCGGTATGGATCCTTGGATAATAGGGATTAATACGGAGCACCTGTTCATATTCCTTAAGAGCTAAACTATATGCTCTACCAGAGTGATAAAGTCCTCCAAGGTAGAAATGCGCATCCGCATTGTTGGGATCAAGCTTAAGAGCCTCCTCCAGCTCAGCCAGTGCTTTCTCCAGCTGATTCTCCTCCAGATATTGCACCCCTAACTTAACATGATCTTTTGCTTGATCGATTTTCTTTTTTCCACATCCACCCCAGAGGAGAATCAAAAGAGTTAACAGGACAACTACCTTTATCCATCCCTCAATCTGAACTTTTCTTTGCATTTTTTTCCTTCCTCTATGGAAAATAAATATTACTGTTATATCACAAAGGTGAACCCAGGTTCACCTTTTAACTTTATCAATTCACTTAGGAGCCAGCAACAAAAAAGCAAAACATTCTATATTTTTTGTGCCGCCCCGCAGAATCGAACTGCGGACACACGGATTTTCAGTCCGTTGCTCTACCAACTGAGCTAGGGCGGCGATTCACTCCTTATATA
>JAOZNS010000363.1 GCA_029933635.1 Candidatus Zixiibacteriota bacterium
AGCCACTGCTCAAGAAATCTGAGACCAAAAAGACCACGCTTATTCTTTTGATCACCCGTCCCATAAACTCCAATGCGCAATTAATGTCGGTTCGCTGGTGCTGGGGTTCAAAATAAAGCACCTCCCGAATCAACCTCAAAACGTGAGAACTTCCCTTCTTAGGCGGGATGTATTTCTCCACCCGGTCGGTGAAGATGATCATTCCCACCCGATCGTTGTTCTTTATGGCGGAGAAAGCCAGAACCGAACACAACTCCGCGGCAATCTCTCCCTTCATCCTCTGTGCGGTTCCGAACTCTCCTGAAGAGGAAGCATCCACCAGAATCATCACGGTCAGCTCCCTCTCCTCCTTAAACTTTTTGACAAAGGGGAAGCCATATCGGGCAGTAACGTTCCAGTCGATGACCCGAACATCATCACCCGGCTGGTATTCCCTCACCTCCTCAAATTCCATTCCACGACCCTTGAAAATAGAATGGTATTCTCCAGAGAAAACATCGTTGACCAGCTTTTTGGTCCGTATCTCGATCCTTCTAACCTTCCTTATGATCTCTTTTGGTAGCATTCAGCGTTCTTTCAATTAAACATTTGCGAGGTAAATGTAGGGGTGGAGCTTTAACTTCATCCATCACTTCCATCATTAGCTTAATAAGATCAAGCTAAAGTCGCAGATCCCGCCTCGACGGGGCTTGATACTACTTTTTGTATAGAGTGTCTGCCCTACAGATCGTATGACTTCAGGCAGACCATTAGTCCCGCCAAAGGCGGGACGCTCCAAAATTCACAAATCAAGGCACCTCTATCTCATCGAACACCTTTTTTACAATATACTCTGAGTTGATCTCTTCAGCTTCAGCTTCATAGGTGACGATGACCCGATGTCTTAGAACATCCATGCCGATGGCTTTGACATCCTCGGGAGTAACGTATCCTCTCCCTTTTAGAAAGGCATGAGCTTTGGCGGCTAAATCGAGATATATGGAAGCTCGAGGCGAGGCACCGTAGGCGATCAAATCCTTAAGATCAAGATTGTATTCCTCTGGAGCTCGGGTGGCAAAGACTATATTTAAAATGTAATCCTTTATCTTTTCGTCCAAATAGATTTGAGCCACCACCTCTCTGGCTTTTAAAATATTCTCAGGTGAGATCACCTTTTTGACCTCCGGGAAACCCACCTCGGC
>JAOZNS010000210.1 GCA_029933635.1 Candidatus Zixiibacteriota bacterium
TACACTATAGACACTTAGCAAAATATCGAATCCCCAAATGCCGATTTCAGGTTGATAATAAACCCGAAACCGCGCACTAAAGAGGCAAAGGAACTAAGAAATAAGATTAAAACTTACCTCCCTTCTCTATCATTTGCCAAGAACAGAGTAAGATTTTTCCACTGGGAGCTTGAGTTCCCTGAGGTTTTTTTCAATGAAGACGGGACTCCAAAAGAAAATCCAGGCTTTGATGCAGTGATTGGGAATCCACCGTATGGAGCAGGGTTAAGTAATAATGAAAAAAAATTTGTAGATCTGAGGTTTCACTGTAAAACCCGCGATAGTGCAGCTTATTTCTTGGAAATATCTCAAAATTTATCCAGAAAAACCTGTGGTATGATAGTTCCCAAAAGTATTTCATTCTATTCAGAATGGAGAAGCATTAGAGAATTGATTTTAGGCCGAAACTTCATTTCACACTTGTTAGATGTTGGAATTGCTTTTGAAGAGGTAAATTATGAACAACTTGTCTTGATTCTTTCTAAAGAAAAGGGAGAGAAACCAGAAACAGTTATCAATAAAGCCATCCCACTGAGAAGACCCAAGGGGAAAAAAGAGATAAGCAGCGATGGAACCGTCAACTTTGAATTAATGAAGATAGCTAATGTCTTGATCTTTAGAGGTATTTCAAGGAGTGAAGAACAGATAATTCAAAAAATCAGAAAAGTTAGTATCCCATTCAAAGAAATATTTGGAGAGGTCTACCGTGGATTGTACATCCCAGATTCTGAGAAGGAAAAATTACCCCCAGGCAACTACGAATTTGTCAATAAAGTCCCTGACGTGCAACGGTACTCTATTGAGAAAACTTGGAAAGTAGATATTGGTTGTAAAAAAGAATGGGTGAAAAAGGCTAAAAGAATTCTTGTCCCAAGATTATTTTTCAAAGTCCTGAGAGGAAATAGGCTCGTTGCTTTCTATGATAGAGGAGAACTGTTAACTACAGAAAAGTTAGTTAATGTTACATTGAAGGTTGGATGTAACTACGACTATGCTTTCATTCTCGCTTTGATGAACTCTCCTCTGCTTTCATTCTATTTACAGAGAGTCCTATTCAGTAAAACAACAGAAACATCACGAGTTATGGACAAGCCATATATTGGAGTCTGTCCTATTCGTCGCATACCCTTTACCACACCGAGAGATGAACGGCAGAGGCTATTGGAGAAACTGAAGGTAGACATGGAAACGGGAAGGCCCGATGAAGTTTTGGCAATGGTTGACGAGTGCTTGCCTAAAGACGACAAGGGGAATTTTATTACAGAAGGCGCGAAATCCGATGTTGTTCACGACTTGCTTGCCTTTCTTGCTGAACGAATGATCGAGATGAATAAAGAGAAGCAGAAACTTACCAAAGAGTTCTTGGTTTGGCTGGAGAGAGAAATTGTGAAAGGATCAATAGAGAACCTAAAGAATAAGACCAAAATCAAGGAATTCCACAATTATGACTATGCCTCACTAATTGATGTTCTTAGGCAGAATCGTTTGTTACCAAAATTTATTGCTTTTGGTGATAGACGTCAAGATGAGTTGGAGAAAGCATACAATTCCACGATATCAAGACTTATGCCATTGAAACGGGAAATAGCAGTGACGGACAGCTTGATAGACCAAATTGTGTATAAACTTTATGGATTGACGGAGGAAGAAATCAAAATTGTAGAGGGAGGGTTGGGAGATAGTTGAGATGCTTTTTATACTGTTCAAAGACTTTTGTAAGCAGAAGTTACAATTTGAAAAGGGGAAAGAGTGGGGGAAATAATATCGACAAAGGGAATGGACATAGATCCTGAATATCCTCTGGTTAAGGCTCGCATCATTAGAGAAGTTGGCAATAATTCATTGATTACCCAGGGATACAGAGAATGTTGGAAAGAGCTTGAATATTTGGAATACTGCTTAGCCAATTTCTCAGCGACCCACAATTTTCAGGAAAGGATTGACGCCTTTATAAAAGAATACAAACAACTAAAGAACTTAACAAATGAACAAGAAAGGCGATTCCACAACGATATCGCGGAATACCAAGCAGCCTATTTGTTGCACAACTCTTTGGGGAGCAAAATATTAGGC
The DNA here is from genome assembly GCA_029933635.1 of Candidatus Zixiibacteriota bacterium. Lineage (GTDB taxonomy): Bacteria > Zixibacteria > MSB-5A5 > MSB-5A5 > SM1-73 > SM23-73-3. The sequence continues at coordinate 2,113 of JAOZNS010000210.1, forward strand.
TGGGACGAACCTTACAGCACACCAAGGCAGACTAAAGCTAAATCTCAATCAGACTGTGATCTCTTGATAGAGAAAAATGGCAAGAGATTTCGCGTAGAAGTTAAAGACAATTCCTATGAAGAATCTCAAAATCCACCACCAGCCCTTTCCAAAATCTTAAGTGAGATCGCAGAAGAAAAGCACGAGATCGAAATCAATGGACATCCCAAAGTGCTATGGCCGGGCGCGGTTGAATTGCGTAACAAGAAAATCGATCTCAACAAGAAAGAGAATCTCAAAAGAAAAATGATCGAGGAGATAAGGCGAAAGGCAAAAATTTTCCGAAGGTGCCTTAGGTTTAGATACTCTGATGGGGATTTTGTTGCTTTATTTAAGTTGTTAGATAAGAATGAAGTGCCATCTCAATACTCGGAACCAGTTTTCATTAATCCTGTTTCCATCATAGAAAACATTGACAAGTGGTTGTTCGACCGCTCAACGCGGAAGAGACCGATGATAGAGGAATGCAAAAGAAAAAAAGCAGATTATCTTATGTGCAGGATTAATTACTGGCAGAGGGAAGCTGAAAACATTGATGAATTTGTGCTGAAATTATTCCACCAAATCTTGTGCAAAGATAAAGTTTACTATGCTCTGGATGATAAATTGGGTAAACAGCTATTAGGCATTATATTTTTTGATGAAAATGAAGAGATGCGGATAGTGTATAATTTAAACGCTTTATCTAAGCATCTCCTTTGAACGATACTCAAATTGAGTGCGAAAGGAGGGTCAGCCCGTGACATTAGACGATACTTCTGTAAGTTCAGGTCCTTCAGGGAGAGAAACGGTTGTTGGGAAAAATGAAAAAAGGGGATATATCTTTACTTTTAGGCATCTTGAATTATGTTAAGCATCAACTTCCCTTTCACTTGCAAAGATCAAAAAAAGATGTGACTTCTCCCCTTCTCCTTGGTACTAAATGATGATGGCACGATCGGACATTGGGTGGATTGAATGGCGGTCTCTATCCCTATCTGGTGAGCCCTACTTACAAGGGGGATTGGGAGAAAGGCCGTGGCTCGGGGAAGGCGAAGCCGTTAAAAGAAGCAGATTGTAATGAGTCCAAGCTTTGATCAATAAGAAGGTCAACACCTAAATGGGAGCAGACAGAACTTAGATCCCGTTTGGAGGTGAGAGCTATGTCCAAGTATCGTTATACTATCGTTGTGGAGCGTGATGAGGATGGCGTTTACATTGCCTCCTGCCCTATGCTACAGGGATGCTACACTCAAGGTGAAACCTACGAAGAAGCATTGGAGAACCTAAAGGACGCCGTACGACTTCACATTGAGGCGCGTCGGGCATTGGGGGAACCCGTTCCCATCGAAGTAGCTTTGGATGAGGTAGAGGTAGATGTCTAAGCTACGTCCGACGAAACCTGAGGAAGTGGTACGGGTGTTAGAACGCTTAGGATTTGTGCGCATCCGCCAAAGTGGGAGTCACGCTGTTTTTCACCACCCTGATGGTCGGTGGGCTACTGTGCCCTTTCACCGGGGGAAGGATGTAGCCAAAGGCACATTGCGCAAAATTCTGCGTGATGCCAAAATTACAGTGGAGGAGTTTATAAAGTTGAAATAGGCGGTTCCGTACGCTTAGATCTGATTGAGAAGAGGAAGAGAGGTCTATGCTCCAGGAACTGCTCAACCATACTTTTTGAGATAGAGCTATCTGATCAGGCCAGAAGGTTTTATGCGCACAGAGGGGTCACCTATGAAAAAGTTGCCATTCACCCCTGGGTATTATGGTAATATCTTTGTGCTGTAAGGTTTTTTCCTCCTTGTTCTTTGAGATTAAATAACTGTCCAATAGAGCTCTTAAGGACTACTTGTCAGTCACCTATACGTGCTCCAGGCACAGTATATTATTGGACACCAGCCGCGCAATCAGGTCGAGAACCTCGAAGGTTATGACCCCATGGCGCTAACTGGAGACCGCTCCAATATGGGGTGCTCTTGAAACGGCCTGTTATACTTGAGCATGTAATACATCACCCTAAGCATGCGCACAGAGGGGTCAGGTCTTGCTTTTTGCTATCGTAGGGGCTATCCTCAATGGTGAACCCCCCAAGGCTCCCCCAACTTCTCAGTAGCGTCCCTTTAAGGGGGTAGGAATGAATGTGGGTGAGGAAGATGTAAGGAAATACTTGGAAAAGTGGAGGAAGTCTGGGGACATAAAAATTGATCTGGAGGATAAAAAGGCCTGCATCTTGGTGAGCCATTCCCCAAAGTGTACGAATCTTGAGGAATTGGTGATTCACGAACTGCTTCATCTGAAACTATACGGGATGGACCAAATGATTGAGGACCTCCTATCTACCGTCTTTGGGAAGGAAGAGCAAGATCCAAAGCGAGAGTTTGCCTACACCCAATTTATGGCGCTTTTGGAATCTATCGTTGAAGATTTGACAAAGGGGTATTTGGCAGCGAACGGGGGAGAAGAGCCACTCTCT
>JAOZNS010000211.1 GCA_029933635.1 Candidatus Zixiibacteriota bacterium
AATTTTTTCACCCTCAATCAAACCGGAGGGTATATCTTGGTGGAGCTTCCTCTGGGAGAACTCCCTAAGGGGATAGATCAACTGATTTACAGCTTACGGCTGGAAGGTATAACTCCCATAATTGCCCATCCAGAAAGAAGCGTAACTGCAAAGAATCAACTGAAAGAGATTGAGAACCTGATTCATCTTGGAGCCCTGCTGCAGATCAATGCAGGAAGCCTTTTAGGTCGGTTCGGAAAGAATTGCAAAAAGATAGCAGAATGCATGTTGAAACAGGATCTGGCCCATGTTATGGCAAGCGATGCACACGATCCTTATTCCTCCTCTTTTGTAATACTATCTAAAGCAATCAAAAGGGCGGAAAAGCTGGTGGGAAAAAGAAAGGTGGAAAAGCTGATTGGCGAAAATCCTGATAAAATACTGAAAGGGGTGAAACTATCTGTCTGTGAAGGGAACACAGAAAAAAACAGGGACAGCCTTATAAGAAGAGTCAGAGTATAAGAATCACATAAGATAGGGAGGTAAAAATGAAGATAGCAAAAAGTGTTTTTATGCTAATCTTAAGCCTGTATCTGATATTTTCAGGTTCAACTGATGTATGTTCTGCTGAAGGTGAGAGCGATTCGGCGGCTTACCTAAACTATCGAACTGCCTCTCAATATTATCTGGAGGGGGGGGTGGAGAGCAAGCTGATGATGAAGGTGAACGTGTGGGGGGCGGTGCAGAAGCCTGGGGCCCAATATGTGCCAGATGGAACCGATCTGGTCGGCGTCATCTCAGCCGCAGGTGGACCTGTGGATGGAGCCAAGTTATCGGAGATTAGATTGATTCGAAACTTCAATGGCGAAAAACGAAACGATAAGATCAACCTGAGCCGATGTTTGAAAAAAGGGGAGGTGGGACTTTTGCCGGAGATAAAACCCGGAGATACCATAATAATTCCCAAGTCGAAACTCTCTTTTGGCAAGTTCATCAATGTGGTCTACAATATAGCAGTGATTGCCAGCGTGGTGAAGCTGATGACCGATTAGATATACCATCCAACTTTTAAGAAAGGAGAGTAAAGTGTCCAAGACAGAAGAAAAACAGATCACCTTAACTGATTACCTGCGGATCCTTTTAAGAAGAAAATGGCTTATCATTCTTACCTTCTTGTGCTTTACCGGATCAGCTTTAGCCTTTTCCTTTCTGATCCCGCCAACTTATCAAGCAAGCACCACCATAATGATAGAGGAGCAGGGAGGAATGGAGGATCATCTCTTCACCATATCCACCATGATGAAGGCGGAGGCTAAGATCAGAAACCAGGTAGAGATAATTAAAAGCCGCACCTTGGCGGAGGCTGTGGCGGAAGAGGTGTTGGATTCGCCGTACCGGGAAGCATTTGAGAACATGGCTAAGGGTAAAAACGAAATCTCTCCATCAAAAGCTCAATTGGCCAAAGTCATTCAACAGAACTTAAACGTAACCCCTATCCGTGACACGGACATAATTGAGGTAGAGATGACCGCACCTGATCCGGAACTGGCCGCGTATCTGGCAAACAGTGTTGCTACAGAATATCATCAACAAAGTCTTCGAATCAGCCGTGGTGAAATCTCAGAGGTGCGGAAGTTCTTGCAGAATCAACTCCAGGTGGCCCAGGATAGCCTCCTTCTGGCAGAAGAGGAGCTTAAAAACTATATGGAAACTCAGGAAGTCTCTGCCCTTCCGGACGAGACCAAAGAGCTGGTCAAACAGCTGGCTCAATTTGAGTCCCTGTTGAACGAGACCAAAATAGAGCTGGAGGCTAACCAGAAAAGATTGGCTTATATGAAAAGGCAGTTAGACGAAAGGAAAGGTCGCCTGTTGGATGAGATCACTCAGATCTCCACTCCGGTGATTCAAAAATTGAGAAAAGAGATGGCGGATCTTGAAGCCATGCGAGCAGAATACGTGTCCCAGGGAGTGGAGGAGACTCATCCCAAGATGCAACAGATCTTGAATCGAATCAAGGAGACCAAAAACAAATTAATCGCCGAGACCAACCTTTTGGTTTCACGCAACCTGACCTTGAAAGACCCTCTGGGATACTCACAGGACCTTTTGGGGAACATATTGAACTTAGAGATAGAGATCCAATCCCTTTCTGCCAAAGCAAATGGTCTCCGAAAGATTGTGAACCGATACACAGCCAAGATGAATAAGCTTCCAGAAAAGAGTTTGAAACTGGCTCGGCTGGAAAGGTCCACCAAGGTGGGAGAAAATATCTTTTTGCTACTCAAGGAAAAATATGAGGAAGCCAAGATCAAAGAGGCTGGACAGATAGGAAATGTGAGAATTATCGATAAAGCTGTTCCTCCCGAGTTTCCCATCAAACCCAGAAAGAAGTTGAATGTACTTTTGGGAGCTTGCCTAGGACTTCTTTTGGGAGCAGGTTTGGCGGTGTTGTTGGAGTCTTTGGATACCTCGCTTAGGAGAATAGAGGATGTGGAGTCCTTAGGTCTACCTGTCTTGGGACATATACCCAAAATCAAGGAGCCGGACAAGTATAAAAGGCGCATGATAAGCCCTAACCTAACAGATGATGAGGTGGCTAAGAAGGTGGCCTCCCACCTTCTAACCCATTTCGCTCCCAAGTCTCCCATATCGGAGGCATACAGAACCTTAAGAACCAATCTTCAGTTTTCCAATCTGGACCAACCGCCACACACCATCTTGATCACCAGTCCCGGACCAGGAGAGGGAAAATCAACCACTGTGGCTAACTTAGCCATCACCTTCTCACAGATGGAGACAAAAACTTTACTTCTTGATGCCGACTTCCGTAGACCCATCCTTCATTCCATATTTGGTATGGAAAAGGAGCCGGGAGTCACCAACTATCTTGCCGGGAAAGCACCTTTGGAGACGGTCATAAGAAAAACTCCAGTGGAAAACTTAGACGTGATCACCTGTGGAGTGATACCCCCTAACCCTTCTGAACTTCTGGCTTCGGAGAAGATGAAGGGGTTCGTGGATCAGTTGAAAAACCGGTATCAGATGATGCTCTTCGACAGCCCCCCAGTGATTGCAGTCACTGACGCGGTGGTGCTATCATTGCTTTTGGATGGGGTGGTTCTGATAGCCTGTGCCGGACAAACCTCTCGGCCGGGGCTAACCAGAGCCAAAAATCTTTTGGATAACGTGAACGCTAAAGTAATAGGAGCGGTATTAAATAAGGTGGAGGCTAAAACCGCCTACGGCTCTTATCACTACTACTATTACTATCACTACTATCCAGACAGAAAGGAAAAAAGAAAGGTTAAAAGGAAAGCAAAAAAAGAACCAAAGATAATAGAGCCGAAGGAATGGCAACCGGTCCATCCCATCTAAGAAGAATCTTCTCCATTTTAGTTGAAAGAATTTTTGGCGGAGAGCTGCCTGGGAGAAGGGGAGAATTTTGAAATTATTTCAGCTCGCATGATGAGACCCTTCGGTCTCGAGCCATCAAGGGACAAGCCTCATCTCCTTTTCCTCCCTCTCCATAAAATGGAGAGGGGGACCAAGGGGAAGGGGTAAAATGGCTATTTACCAGAACTCGTAGAAGAAAAAACAAATTTGGTTTGAACTTTAAAACATCAGCTACACTCTGTAGGTTTCCTCCAAAGCTTAACTCACGATTGCACAGACATTCAGGCAAATGTTTTGTTAGCCACGGAAACTTCGCCTTTCTGCCTCTTCATCTTATAGATGGCGCCGAGAATGAGGTTCTCCAAATACTAACTTCATTAACTCCATAAGATCTTTTCTCCTATTAAGGATCCCTGCAATTTAAACGGTAAGAAGCCTATTTTGCTTGACCGTGTATATTACTATCCGAAATTATCATGTGACCAGCCATTTGCTGAGGTGCTTCATCAGTAGCTGAGAGAATATGGTAAACCCGAAAGCTTCAATTTCATTCCATTCAAAAGCTTCACAAAAAAGTTCCCTCTAACTGGAGGTGTATGATTTACCCGGCTCACAAAAAGCCAAAGCGAATTGGTAACTCCAGGTCTAAAAGTTTGTTTTCTTTGAAACATCCTTAGAGATATTTCGCAAAGAGCTTGACAAATTCTGGCTTTGTATTATGATATAAGTGTGAAAGTTTCAAGATTTCTCATATGGCTTCTTTTGGCAAATGGGGGAACGTTTCTGCCTGCCGGTTCAGCTTCCACCCAGCCTTTTCATGTAAATCGCGCTTCTTTGTTTCATTACGTTTTTTCTGAATCAACCCTTATCTTAAGAGATGGCAATCGTTGTTTCGCCGGATTTTGCACCGGCTTGGATTTTGACCACAGACCATCTTCGTTTCCAGAAGCTTTTCTCTCCTTTTCTTATCCTCCCTCCTCAGGGCAACGTGGGTTGATAGTTCTGAGTTCTGAACGAAGGAGGATCAGCTATACCAGGGCATCGATTGTGACGCTGGCAAATGCGGGAGCAATTTTCTTTGGCTTCAGGGAAGCTTTAGCCTCATGGGGAAAGCCGGAAAGCAAATTTCATCTCAAGGATGACTGGAATGGTGACCACCTGGCTCAAACGGACGAATTGAGCCATTTTATGTGGGGATATAAGATGAGCCAGTTTTTA
>JAOZNS010000212.1:0-2497 GCA_029933635.1 Candidatus Zixiibacteriota bacterium
TAAACTACCTTCCCCTCATTGTCAAGGACGAGGAGGTCATTTGACCTTATTTCAACAAAACCATCTTTCTGATGGAAGTAAAGTTGCCAACAGTCAGCTTGTAGAAGTAGATACCTGAGCCCATATCCTTAGCATTCCAGGTGACTACCCTGTATCCAGCCTTCTGCTCTCCCTCCACCAATGTGGCAACCTTCTCTCCCACCACATTGTAGACCTCAAGCCTCACCTTACCATCCACAGGCAAGGCATACTTGATTTGGGTAAGAGGATTGAAGGGATTAGGATAGTTCTGCAAAAGAGCAAACTCGGGAGGCAATCCTATCTTCACTAATCCGTTCACCCACTTCACCGATAATGGCTCTACATGTGCATTATATACCTCAACATTCCTCAAATAGAGCCCCACATCCTCCTTCAGATCCCTTGGCACCCTGAACACTATCTGCCCTAACAGATGGGTTCCTGCCTCCATTAGGTTTGTCATCCTTATATCTGGAACTCCTCCTATCCTTACTATGCCAGACTGAAGGGTATCCACGGCATAAAAATCATACCCTTCCCCCCCTTCTACCCCCTTCAATTGCAACAAACTGGCATCATACCCAAAGGAGATATCAAACCCACAAATGGGTTCAGTCACCGTCAGAGATAGAGGGACTCTCACTACTCCATTAACAGAGGTAGCTTCCCCTACCACTACCCTATCCTTAGCCCCGGGCACACTCACTGAGGGTTTGAAGGCTAAAACCTTACCACCACCCATACAGAATTCATGCCAATCACAGCCCAAACCATCTTCAGTAGGATCTACCCCACAACTCTCTCCTGGTAGAGGTGGTGGTAGATAGCCAGGCACTTTGAAAATAAACTGCAGCATCATTAAGGGATCATTAGTTAGAATGTCCCCGTCATCATCATAGTCGGCAGCATCTTCACAAGAAGGAGCTATGTAACCTGGCACCTTAAAGATATATTGAAGCTCCATAAGCGCATCATTTGTCAATATCTGTCCATTGGCGTCGTAATCTCCCCGGATGAATATCTTCTGAGTCAAGGCGAAATTGACCCTCGTAGTATCCCCTTCAGTCACTTCAACTCCTGTCGTCTCCGCTGGAGCGAAACCCTCCGCGGTTACCGACACATCGTAGCTACCGAGCAACAACGAGTCAATGAGGTAATATCCATCAACATCTGTAATGCACACCTTTCCATCAACGGCAACTACAGCACCTTCTATGGAATCGCCGGTTTCAGCGTGGGTCACCACCCCAGCAATGGCCCCATAGTATGGTGTGAGCCCAAGGTCAACGGAAGTTGTCTCTCCATCGATGACCTCAACCCCTGGGATCATCCTACTATAGTATCCTGCTGCGTCAACGTAAACGTCATATGTTGATACTCTTAGACTATCAACAAGGTACTCGCCGGTGGCATCAGTGGTATCCACTCTTCCATTAACACTCACCACAGCACCTTCTAAGGGGTAAGTTGTCCAGTCATCTCTCACTATTCCACCGACAGCGCCATAGCGGGGCGTTAGCGGATAATCAACGTATGTTGTTTCACCTTTAACCACCGCCACACCAGGAGTCAACTTCGGGTAGTATTGATCAGCAGTGACGGATACCTCATAATAGCCTACCAATAGGCTATCTATTAGGTATCTCCCTACAGCATCAGTGGTGTCTTTTATCCCATCTACAGTAACTATTGCCCCCTCAATGGGATCAGTTGTCCAAGCATCAGTCACTACGCCACCTATAGCTCCGTATTCTGGTATGAGAGCAAAATCAACGGTGGTGGTGTCACTGGTGTTTACACCCACGCTTGTTACGGTGTCAGGTTGATACCCCATGCGGTTTGCTACGACATCATAATTGCCTATTAGGAGGCTATCGATGAGATATCGGCCATCAGGACCAGTCACATCAGATGCCCCATCAGCAGTAACCAGCACCCCCTCTACCGGCTCCGACGTCTGAGCATTGGTCACCACCCCAGATATAGCCCCATAAAAAGGTGTTAAAGCAAAACTCAATGGAGTAGTAACACCATCACTTACCCCTACCCCTAAACTCGAATCCGGATAATAACCATCTACCTCAGCCTTTACATCATAACTACCTACCCGTAAACTGTCTATGAAATAACCCCCACTAACCTCAGTCGTGTCCACTCTCCCACCAGCACTCACTACTACCCCCTCCAGAGGACCCGTCGTCCAGGCATCCGTTACCGTCCCACCAATTGCCCCATAACGCGGAGTGAGACCAAAATCAACGGTAACTGTCTCATCCTCCACAACCACAACCGCTAAACTGGTATCAGGTCTATACCCATCAGCCGTAACCGTTACATCATAACTGCCAATGAGCAAATCCTCTATCAAATAGTCCCCATTAGCATCAGTAGTGTCCACCTTATCCCCAGTGCTCACCACCGCACCCTCAAGAGGATCATCCGTCCAACCATCCACTACCTTCCCACCTATAGCACC
>JAOZNS010000212.1:2597-4584 GCA_029933635.1 Candidatus Zixiibacteriota bacterium
CACCCTCAAGAGGATCATCCGTCCAACCATCCACTACCTTCCCACCTATAGCACCGTACCGGGGCATAAGCGCAAGGTCAGCAGATGTGGTATCCCCTTCAGTAACGGGCACCGCTGTCAGAGTATCAGCATAGTAAGAATAAGCAGTGCCTACGACATCATAATTGCCTATTAGGAGGCTATCGATGAGATATCGGCCATCAGGACCAGTCACATCAGATGCCCCATCAGCAGTAACCAGCACCCCCTCTACCGGCTCCGACGTCTGAGCATTGGTCACCACCCCAGATATAGCCCCATAAAAAGGTGTTAAAGCAAAACTCAATGGAGTAGTAACACCATCACTTACCCCTACCCCTAAACTCGAATCCGGATAATAACCATCTACCTCAGCCTTTACATCATAACTACCTACCCGTAAACTGTCTATGAAATAACCCCCACTAACCTCAGTCGTGTCCACTCTCCCACCAGCACTCACTACTACCCCCTCCAGAGGACCCGTCGTCCAGGCATCCGTTACCGTCCCACCAATTGCCCCATAACGCGGAGTGAGACCAAAATCAACGGTAACTGTCTCATCCTCCACAACCACAACCGCTAAACTGGTATCAGGTCTATACCCATCAGCCGTAACCGTTACATCATAACTGCCAATGAGCAAATCCTCTATCAAATAGTCCCCATTAGCATCAGTAGTGTCCACCTTATCCCCAGTGCTCACCACCGCACCCTCAAGAGGATCATCCGTCCAACCATCCACTACCTTCCCACCTATAGCACCCACCTTAGGGCTTAAACTGAAATTCACCCGTGTAGGAAAGGATTCCCTCACTAAGATACCCTTAGCTGTATCAGGATAAAACCCCTCAGCAGTGGCCACTACATCAACAGTGCCGACCAGAATATGATTAATACGATAGTTCCCATTAGCATCTGTGGTGTCCGCTTTCCCCCTTGCCGTAACCACTGCACCCTCCAAAGGGTCATTGGTCCAAGCGTTCCTCACCTTACCAAAAATATCCCCATAATGCGCTATGATGGTGAAGGTACCATCAACCTTATCAAAATACTCTACCGTTATATTATGGGTGAAATAGTTGCCAATAGGGGGAGAGCCGGCTTGATCATCAAGATGCAGCACATAGTCACCAGGAGTAGCCCCAGATTTTACATCCAACACTATGTCAAACATCCGATAGTAACCAGGTGGAATATCCTCATCACCGATCATACTAAATATGATCCCTGTAGTCGTCCAACCACTATCAGGATAACATCTTGGAGTAAACATAAAAGGTGAGGGTATCGAATCATAGAAACTGGGGTAAGTAGGGTCCGTAACCTCATATATGACCGTATCGCAAACCAGGGCAGATGGGTCATAAGAGAGACCGAAATTTACCCCATCTAAATCCTCTCCAACCACTGCTCCCACCCTGGCATACACAGGGACATGCACCCCACTGGCTCCAGGGTCTGCAGCTACTGAGGAAACGAACACCGTATCCAAACTTGCCCCCTGAATGTCGCTCCCCCCAGCGATGCTGAGCACGGCTACCAACATTAAGCCTAGCCACCCGAAAGCCTTCATCTTTAACCTCCAATTTTCATATAGCTTACGGATACCTAGCCCAACATTCTTACAGGGAAATTTTCTTTGGGGTAAACAGCCACAGGGTCATTAGGTCAAATTTAGTTAGAGGATATCAAAAAGGAAGATCTCTTTAAACATCACTCTTCCGGCTAAGATTAGGCTCTTTAGTAAATTTTGATAAAAAGTTTCCACCTGACCTCCAAATGGGAAGTGTTGGGCTAAAGAGCAAAAATTTCCTATCTCGCTATTTATCACCCCCTTTCATCAAAGCCAAACAGTTAACAGGCCCCTGCGATATGAGGACAGACTCTCTATTATTAAAGAGCTACCCCTCTTATTTCCTATCAGGCCAAATGACCCATACGCTCTTTTTAATAGTGTTTTGCTTTT
>JAOZNS010000213.1 GCA_029933635.1 Candidatus Zixiibacteriota bacterium
TAGAGCATCTGACTTCGGATCAGAGGGTTGGGGGTTCGAGTCCCTCTAGGCGCGAACAGTTTAGAGAATGAAAGCTCTTAAAGTAATAAGAACCACAGTAAAGAAGTGCCCATGGGAAAAGATACCCTGGGCTTTTGATAAAATAGGAAGATTTTATACCACCGATATAAAAGAAAATGATAACGTATTGTTACTATGTGACGACGATAAAGTTCTTACATATCTCATATATCGAACATGGATGGATGCATGTATAGTAGAAATACCTTATGTCCACACTCGTCTCGACCACCAGAATAAAGGCTACTCTACTCTGTTGATGAATAAAGTCCTCGAAGAGTACGGTAGACAATGTGAGATACACACCTATGCAACATCGGGGATCGCGGAAAGTTTGTTAAAGAAAAGTAACTTTAAAAGATTAGGGACAGAGAGATCTTCTAAATGGGTTCACGCAAAAACACAGGAGTAATCTTACAACGTTGACTACGGTTTTGCTGTGAACCATGAACTGTGGACTATAAACCAACGAGGCTCGTCCCCATCGTCTAGCCCGGCCTAGGACACCGCCCTTTCACGGCGGCAGCACCGGTTCAAATCCGGTTGGGGACGCTTTTTTATATCAACGACTTGCGGGAATTCAGGAGTAAAAGAAATTCGATTTGTGCCCAATTTGTGCCCAAAAATTTCCGTCCGTTTTTCAAAATCCAAATAGTTAGCCACAGATTGAAGATGATCCGGAGCTAAGTGACTATACTTTTCCGTCATCTTGATGCTGTGGTGTCCAAGTAGTTTCTGCACCGTCCTGATATCCACCCCTTTCATCACCAGATGGGATGCGTATGTATGCCTCAAAATCTTAAAATCAGTGCTGTCAATACCTGCCTCTCTCATAGCTTTTTCAAATGTTCTTCTTATTTTCACCTTATTGAGCTTTTCTCCGTTCTCCTGAGAAAACACATACCTACCCTGAGAGACTTTCCTCTGTTCTAACAGCACATCAATTATTTTATCATTAATCGGAATCACCCGATGTCTGTAGCTTTTGGTATGCCAATCTTCCTTATTCTGAATTATGATCTGCCCCCTCTCAAAATCAATGTCCGACCACTCCAAATTGAAAAGCTCGCTCTGGCGGCATCCGGCGTAAATTGCCAGATAGACCAGAGCATGGATTTTTGTTGGGCAGACTGACAGAAGTCCGGTGATCTCATCAGACGACAAAAATCTGGGAACAGTTGATCTTTTCTCCTTCAGCTTTTTGATCCCTCGGCACGGGCTCTTTTGGATGTAACCCCATTCAACCGCCTTATGGAAGAGGTTGAAAATCGTATTCAATTCTCTGTTCACAGTGGACTCTTTCACCTCAGATGACCTTTTGATGATGTATTCCTCTATCATCATCGGTGTGATATTTTTTACCAACCTCTCTCCAAAATAGGACAAAGCATGCTTGTTTATGATCAGAAGGTCTCTCTCGTAGGAACTTTGAGATTTGTTGACCCTGGAGTATTCGAGATACTCTCGAGCAAGTTTTTTGAATGTTATGTTTCTGCCATAGGCAAGACCAATATCTTCCCTGTCGAGTCTGACCTGCACATCGCCCAAGGCAATCTCAGCGATTCTTTTGGACCTGCTGATCTTCCTTCGATACCTTTTCCCTTTGTAGTAGTAGGTCAGGTACCAGACCTTGTTTCTTTTGTAAATCTTCGCCATCTCAGAAAGCAGAAGCTTTTATCTTTTCGATATCTTCAGGTCTGTTGGCTTTGTCTTTGAGCCATTCGTCTATGTCTTCTTTCCTGAATCTCAGAAAGCGCCCCATCTTGAAAAAGGGAATCCGTCTCTGGCTTGTCAAAGCATAAATATAATGCTTTTTCACCTGCAAGATACAACAGAGTTCCTCAATCGTCAAATATTTTTCCATCGCAGACCTCCAGAGTATTAGTGAACGATTCTTTGGCGTTTCATATTTTCGATACCACATTGCCAAATCTCAGTCTCTTGTATTCTATGTAATGAGGACATTTTTCCAAGTCATCATACGGGCAAAACTCTCGCAATTTGTCCCAAAAACAGGAATACAGGTAAGGTGTTCTTGAGGCATAAACATACTTCACGATGTTATTCAGCTCATCCTGAGGCAGATCAATTTGGTTTTTTCTGTTCCAGAAAAATATCATATCCCTTGATCTTTTCTCATTAACTCCGAGCAACCTGAATTGTGCCACCAGCCTGATAGCTGAATTATGTCTATATTGCTCTTCTATATGGTTCTGCCACAGACCCTGTCTTGCGGGGCAGAGTCTTTTGATCGGATCTTCCGAATCCGGAAAAGAAGTGTTAATCTGTACCCTTTGGATACGGGATCTTCCTCGCACCTTCCGGAGAGCAAGCTGATAGAATTTAGTTGCCTTAGGATTCGGCTTAACATACTCGGTGGGGATCAGCCCGGTTAAATCTGTGAAATAGAGAGGCTGTTTTTTCTTCGCCTTTTCCTTTATATCTTCCGTGCTTAACTCGAGCAGTTTCGGAATTGTAAGCTGGACTTTTCTCAATCCGGACTTGATATTGGTGGTATCAGGCAACCTGATTATTCTCTGCTTGTCACCGATGCTTAAATCGACTATCTCTGGATAAGTTACCCTCGCCTTTTTAGGAAGCTGACTCCTCATTGTTGCGAATACAACATTCAAGTCTGAAGAAGGAGCTACTATTCCAAACACCCTTGTATCGATCATCACATGATAACCCGAATTCCCGCTAAATGAAACCAGCACACTTTCATAAGGCAGCCCCCACCTCCGTGTCAAGAAAGATGTCGTCTCTCTTGCTGTCGAAAGTGACTTATCCAAGTCCTTTGAATCTATGTCCAAAAAAAGATAGGTTGCCCATATACGACCATCATAGCCAGATACCGATCCTCTACCGTTGATCTGGTTTCGCTTCAAATACCTCAGAACATCGTCTGAATACAAAAACGAACTGGCATAGCATTCTAAAAATTCATACTTTCTCATCAAGTCTGGAATTTCTGAATAGTGTAGAAAACCTCCACGGAAGCCGGGTTGGAATTTCGCACAGAACTGTAGCCGATTGTATTCTTTTAGCATATCGAGCATATTTTTCATATTACTTCCTTTGAATTTTTACCTCTCCGAACAGAACTTGTCTTTTGTGCCTTTAACCCGTGTATCTTGGACAAGGAATTATTTTCCAAACTTCTCATCGATAGCTTTCATTTCCTGTTGGACTTCCCACAGGTGCCAGCACATGGGTATTCCTTCAGGATTGCCGTCCCAATTCTGATAGTATTCGCATTCCCAACAATTCTGACCCTTCAGAACTTTTTCTCTTGGGCAGAATCTTTTGCTATCTTGGACTGCACGATATGGAGTCATAACATCCTCCTCTCTTTTGGTTTTGATTTTGCCTTATCCTTTACTTTCTTCGCCTAACCAATTCCTCCATTTTCCCTAATTACTTTCATCCCAGCCAACTCCACGCTTCTTTCAATTTTGCGGTCGGATGGTGGACGGCTAACCGATTTCAGCGTGGTTAGTCGAACCGTCAGACAGATTAACAGATTGACAAGTTGATAAGCTGATAAGTCGATAAGTTGATAAGTCGAGAAGTTGACAAATCGAGAAGTTGATCGTCAGACCAATTGACAAATTGGCATCTGCCTTTGTCTCTGCCTTTGCCTCTACTTTTGCCGTCACAAAAACTCCCTGATTAACCTGAAATGAACCCTGTCTTTAAGGAGGCCATTTCCCTTACGTTTTTGATTTTCCTTGTGATTTTCCTTTTGATTTTTCTCTTGGTTTTTCTCTTGACCATCATTGACATTCAACACCAATAATCCTTTGGAGACTTTTTCTTTTGCCTTTTTGATTTGATCTTTGGTCTTAAACAGAACCCAAACCTCGGAGAAACCTGCTCGGAGATCTTTTGATATATTTTCGATTATGTGATCTTCGTTGGGATTAAGCTCAAGCTCTATTGCGATCTCCCTTCCCTCTTTTATGAAGCACAGGTCAGCTGATTTTCCGTTCAAATGGGCTTCGATCTTTGGACTGTACCCCTGCTTTGTTAACCCCTCAGCTATCATGTTCTGGATCAGGATATGTTCAAAACTTCCCTTGCCCGGGAGTGTGATCTCATCTGTTCCTAGGTATT
This sequence comes from Candidatus Zixiibacteriota bacterium, assembly GCA_029933635.1. Classification (GTDB taxonomy): domain Bacteria; phylum Zixibacteria; class MSB-5A5; order MSB-5A5; family SM1-73; genus SM23-73-3. The sequence goes on from JAOZNS010000213.1 coordinate 4,177, forward strand.
TGAACCCTTCTGGAGTTGGCCATAAGAATCTCGTTGTATCTCCTCTCCTGCCGAACCCTATTGAGTGAGAAGTTGCCAGACCCATGCTCTCCAGTTCGCCCGTGATCTTATCCCCCATCCACGGGGTGATCCCAAGCCTTTTGTAGCGTTTCTTGACTCCGTCGTAAGAATGCGTTACTATATCATTGAGCATAGCCTTCCACAGATTTTTCTGATGACCACCTGACTCATCATTACTTTTTGAAGTTAACAGATCAACTGCCGGTTCTATATGTATTGACTCAAGCATCGGCTTCATCCTTTCCTCAACTTCCTGATCCGATACTCTTTCCCATGTCACCTTTGGAATTTGT
>JAOZNS010000038.1 GCA_029933635.1 Candidatus Zixiibacteriota bacterium
TAGCATCGGCTGGCTATCCCGGAAAGTATGAGAAGAACAAACAGATATTTGGACTGAATCGATTAAAGGGGATGCAGGATGTGCTAGTTTTCCATGCAGGGACTAAAAAGGAGAAGGACAGGATTTTAACCAACGGTGGGAGGGTGCTGGGTATCACAGCTGTGGATAGAAACAGGGAGAAGGCGATCCAAAAGGCTTATTCGGCAATACATAAAATACGTTTCGAGGGGATGCAATATCGTAGAGATATAGGACACAGAGCTATTGGAGTAAAAAAGAGCATCTAATCTAACAAAATAAAAATTCTGGGTCACTCCTATCGGCGTCTCAACAGCATCGTTTCTCCAAAGATCTCAACATAGAATCCTAAGTTGGGCTTACCTGAAACAAAAGCTATTTTAACGATAAAGCTCATAACTTTTCATCTTTTTCGTGAAGGACACGAAGATGGTTTCTCCAAAGGTGTTGATATTGATCGGCAGTAAAAATGATCAGGATATTATGCTAAACTGCACGGAGGTTTTGGAGAGAGTCAGCATTCCTTATCAAATGGAGGTCAGCTCCGCTCACCGAGATCCTGAAAGAACAAAGAGGCTGGTGCAAGATGCAGAAAAGAAAGGGGTAAAGGTGATAATTGCTGCAGCAGGGATGGCGGCTCACCTGCCAGGTGTGGTGGCCTCTTATACCAGTCTGCCAGTGATCGGCGTGCCTCTCTCTGCCTCTCCCCTTTCCGGACTTGACGCTCTTTTCTCCATCGTTCAGATGCCCTCCGGAATACCGGTGGCGACCATGGCGGTGGGAAAGGCGGGAGCCAAAAACGCGGCCATACTTGCCACCCAGATTTTAGCCTTATCAGATGAGCAAATAAAAAAGGACCTGGATAAGTTCAGAAAGGAGTTGCGAGAAAGGTAAGTTTCAGCTACTTCCGTGGTCGGTATGTTCCCTACCTCCAACAGCTAAAGGAGGAGATATGTCTTCGATCTTTGTGGTGGTTTTATTTGTTTTCGTCGTTTTGGGCGTTCCCATCCTGATTTTAATCTTATTATATAATAAGCTGATAAGGTTGAGGAATCGCGCGGAGAATGCGTGGCATCAGATAGATGTGCAGTTGCAAAAAAGAGCGGATCTGGTTCCTAATCTGGTCGAGACGGTAAAAGGCTATGCCGCTCACGAAAAGGGTGTGCTGGAGGAGGTGACCAAAGCCAGATCCATTTATTCCCAGGCAGGTTCGGTGAAGGAAAAGGCGGATGCAACCAACATGCTCACCTCCGCCCTGAAGACGCTTTTTGCCGTGGTGGAGAATTATCCTGAGCTTAAAGCCAATCAGAATTTCCTTTTGCTTCAGGAGGAACTTTCGGGAATCGAGAGCAAAATCGCATATGCCCGACAGTTCTATAACGATGTGGTCATGTCCTTCAACAACGCACAGCAAACTTTTCCTTCAAATATTATAGCAGGGTGGTTTGGCTTCAAGCCGAAAGACTATTTTGAGATCGAGGAGACCAAAAGAGAAGTCCCCAGGGTGGATTTCAAATAGTCGACCAACCTAACCTTATTCTTGCGCAAGGAGAAATTACCATAAATTATATGTCTGTGCCCTCTGTAATTTGATTGCAACAGAGAGGACAAGAAAAATGTGGGAGTGGGCATTTAGCTTTGACTCCGGGTGGTGCAATAACTATCCCCCCGATTAAGTATTTTATGGAGAAGGCTCTTAAGTTAGAGTGAGGACATAGGGTTTGAACGTCCATGGTATATGAAGAGATTGCCGCCAACAAGAGAAAATCCTTTGTTTTGATCTTTCTTTTTATATTTTTTCTTGCCTTTTTGGGATGGATATTCGGAGAGGCCTATGGTGTGGGTGGTGGAGGAATTCTGTTGGCTTTGTTAGTTGCCCTGTTTTTCTCCTTTCTTACCTTTTATTACGGCGACCGAATGGTTTTGGGCCTCAGTCAGGCCCGGCCGGTGGACAGAAAAAAGAATCCATACTTGGCTAATGTGATTGAAGGATTAGCCCTTGCGGCTGGCATTCCAACTCCAAAAGCTTATATCATCGAGGACACAGCACCCAACGCTTTCGCTACAGGAAGAAATCCCACGAATTCATCCATTGCCGTTACCACCGGACTTTTAGAAAAGCTGAACCGTCTTGAGCTGGAGGGAGTAATTGCTCATGAGATGTCCCACATCAAGAATTATGATATCAGATATGCCACCTTGGTGACGATTCTGGTGGGAACGGTGGCGCTTCTTTCCGATTGGATGCGAAGAAGCTTTTTCTACCGCGGTAGAAGAAGAAGAGGAACTGGCGGAGGGATAATTATCCTTATCGCCTTGCTCTTGGCAATTCTGGCACCAGTCGTCGCCCAGTTAATTCGCTTGGCTATATCCCGACAGCGGGAATATTTAGCAGATGCAAATGGTGCACTTTTGACCAGATATCCGGAAGGCTTAGCTTCGGCTCTGGAGAAGATCTCAAAAGACACCGAGCCCCTGGAGGTGGCCAACAAAGCTACCGCTCACCTTTATATCATCAATCCGCTCTTACAGCACCGAGGAAACCTTAATTCCCTGTTCTCCACCCATCCTCCAGTAGAAGAGAGGATAAGGCGTTTGAGAGCGATGTAATTTCAAATGTTCTGGCTCGTTCTTCCGATAAATAGATGATCTCAGGAAAGGAATCACAAAGGATTCAGAGAAAACGGAAAGGTGGCAGGTTCGAAGCGTTCACCAAAAGGCTTCCGATTTCGTGGTCAGGAGACTGAATATGGCAAAAAAGCTTTTCATATTTGAGGACGATAAATACGATCAATTCTTTCCTTTAACCTACAATCGCCCAGTTTACGAGCTCCTCTGCGGTATGACCAAAATTAAGCAGAAGATCATTTCATCTTTTCCTGATGCCCAGGTAACCCTTTTGTGTCGCGATTATCTGGAGAACGTATTGAGAGAGAAAACCTCCCAAAATGTAAATGAGTTTGGTATAAAGGACGATGACCAGATTCTTTTGGTAAATGGAAGAATTCTCCCCAATTCGAATTTTTCCGCAAAGTTGAATTTCTCCGAAGAACAAAGATTTTTCTTCCGGGGAGGGGATCTGGTGGGATGGACTGGAAGAGGAAAAGATTTTAAGGCTCTCAAAAGTTCATTTCAATCTTTACATATCAAAGACCAGATCAAATCGCTAAGATCCCGGGTCGATTTCTTAAAGATAGAAGTCACGCTGGTTGATTATCTATGGGAACTTATATCCCAAAACGCTGGACAGATCGAGGCTGACTTTGAGCGAATCAAGCCGAATCTGAATTTCAAAAATATGTTCAAGCATAGCCAGGTGGACGATGATGCCTTGATTTATGATGTGGAAAAAGTATATGTGGGAAAGGACTCGCAAATAGATGGTGGGGTGGTTCTGGATGCTCGAAAAGGCGCTATATTTATCGGAGATGAAGTGAAAATCCAACCCCATACTCATGTGGTTGGTCCATGTTATATCGGGAAAGATTCCATGTTAGTGGGGGGCAAGATCAGAGAAGGAACCAGCATAGGACCGGCTTGCAGAATCGGAGGAGAGGTGGAGGAGTCGATCTTTTTAGGATATTCCAACAAATACCATCATGGATTTCTGGGACATTCATATGTGGGCCAATGGGTAAATCTGGGGGCTTTGACCACCAATAGTGATTTGAAAAACAACTACAGCACCATCAAGGTTTCGGTGAATGGCATCTTGGTCGATTCAGGATTGGTCAAAGTGGGAGCATTTATTGGCGATCATGTGAAGACAGGAATTGGGACTTTGCTCAATACCGGAGTATGCATAGGTTTCGCTTCTAACCTGTTCGGTGGGGGGGTGATCGACCGAAAGCATATCCCGGCTTTTGTATGGGGAAGCAAGGAAAAACTGGTGGAGTATCGGTTAGAAAAAGCGATCCAGACTGCAAAGGTGGTGATGAAGAGAAGAAAAATAAAGTTAACAGAAGAGGAGATTAATCTATTCAAGAAGATCTTTCAATTGACCGAAAAAGAGAGAGAAGAACTATAAGTGGTTTAACCTCAGACAAGATACTTCGGGGTTTGGCTCTTTTTTTGATGCTGAAGCAGGATAAAAGAAAACTCTGGGGTGGTGCTGGGCGAAGAGGTTTTGATGCAATTTTTGGAAATGCCGAAGAATAGATTATAGAATGAAAAGGTGGGAAGACCTCACCGGAAATTTTCATTGACATAATTGGGTGGAGGATATACTATCTCTCTTTAATGAGACCAAATTTATCCATATTATGCTCATCATAGGAGGAAAGCTTGCCTGAGCTGAGGAAGGACCCCATCATCGGGAGATGGGTGATCATATCTACCGAACGTGGCAAAAGACCGTCTGATTTTCCTGGTGCCCCCAAACGGAAAAAGGAAAACAAGCTTTGTCCTTTTTGTCCGGGCAACGAATCGGCCACACCTCCAGAGATTTTGGCTATCCGTCCGGATACTTCAGAACCCAACAAACCTGGCTGGACCTTAAGGGTGATCTCAAACAAATATCCTGCCTTGCGGATCGAGGGCGACCTGAACAGGGAGGGCGTGGGGATCTTCGACAAGATGAATGGAGTGGGTGCCCATGAGGTGATCATTGAGACGCCGGATCATAATAAGGATTTGATCGATCTTAGTACCAAGGAGGTGCAGGATGTGATCTGGGCTTATCGGGAAAGGAGCCTCGATTTAAAAAAGGATCCTCGTTTTCAATATATATTGATTTTCAAAAATCAGGGGGAAGCCGCTGGCGCATCCTTGGAACACAGTCATAGTCAGCTAATCGCCTTGCCCATCGTTCCCAAAAGGGTGACCGAGGAGCTTGAGGGTGCCAGCAAATATTATGGCTATAAAGAGAGGTGTGTTTTCTGTGATATAATAAGACAGGAGATTGCTGATGACGAGCGGGTGGTGATACAGAATGATTCCTTCGTCTCTTTAGAACCCTTCGCCCCCAGATTTCCTTTTGAGACCTGGATTCTGCCCAAAAGACACTCTGCCTCCTTCGATGAGATTAAAAAGGAAGATATCTCTGCACTAGCTACCCTGCTTTTGGAAACCCTTCGGAGACTGGCTAAAGCCTTGAATAATCCTCAATATAATTATCTTCTGCACACCTCTCCGGTGAACAACGACTATCCGGAGGAATATCATTGGCATATTGAGATCATTCCCAAGTTGACCAAAGTGGCTGGGTTTGAATGGGGAACTGGATTCTACATCAACCCTACTACTCCAGAGGACGCAGCCTCTTATCTTAAGGAGCTGGAAATTTAAAATTTGATGGAGCCATTAAACTTGGATACCGAGACTCTAAAAATTTTGATCGCCTCCCCTGAAGTGTTCCCTTTCGCTAAAAGTGGGGGTCTGGCAGATGTTAGCGGGGCTTTGCCCAAAGCTTTAGCCGGGCTGGGTCATCAGGTTAAAGTGATTTTGCCCAAGTATAGGATGGTGGATGAAAAAAGATTTAAATTGGAGAAGATAAAGGTAGATGTTCCTGCAATTACAATTGGTGAGAAGAATGTCAAAATACAGGTGAAAAGTCATAAACTCTTATCGCCTCCAGTTGAATATCTGTTTGTGGTAAGCGACCAACATTTTGATAGAGAGGAGCTCTACAAAAATCCTTCCACCGGTTTTGACTATGAGGATAACGATGAAAGATTCATCCTTTTCTCCAGAGCAAGCCTTGAAATTCTAAAGGCTCTGGGATGGGAGCCGGATATAATCCACGCCAATGACTGGCAGACAGCTCTTATTCCTGCCTACTTAAAGACCCTGTATACAGATGAGCCATTCTTTAAGCCAACTGCCACCGTTTTTTCCATTCATAACTTAGCCTATCAAGGCACCTTTCCCGGAAATACGTTTGAGAAGATCGGGGTGCCAAAGGAGCTTTTTTATCCCACCAGTCCCTTTGAATTCTGGGGGAAGGTAAATTTCATGAAGGCGGGGATCTGTTACGCCGATGTGATCAATACCGTCTCAGAAACTTATGCCTTAGAGATTCAGTCCGGCTCGGAGTTCGGCTACGGGCTGGAAGGAGTCTTAAGAACCAGAAACACAGACCTTTATGGCATAACCAACGGGTTGGATTACGATGTATGGTCTCCTGAGAAGGATAGGTTGATCTCCTATAATTACAGCTGGGAGGACCTTTCGGGCAAGCAGAAAAACAAGGAGCTTCTCCTTAAGCTATGCAATCTTCCTAGGAGCTCCAGAGATGTTCCATTGATTGGGATAATCTCTAGGCTGGTGGATCAGAAGGGATTTGATCTTCTGGCTCAGATATCAGACAAACTTCTTGCTTTGGATCTGCAACTGGCCATTCTGGGAACTGGAGATGAAAAATATCATCGATTATTCAAACGGATGAGCGCAAAATATCCTGAAAAGATTTCGGTTAACCTTCGCTTTGACGATCCGCTGGCTCATCTGATCGAGGCGGGATGTGACATATTTCTCATGCCTTCCAGATACGAGCCATGTGGCTTGAATCAACTGATCAGTTTGAGGTATGGAACCGTTCCTGTAGTCCGAAGAACCGGGGGTCTGGCAGATACCATTGAAAATTATGACCCACAAACTGGCGAAGGAACAGGATTCGTCTTTGAAAACTATGATGCCTTAGAACTTCTGGATGCTATCAAATTGGCTCTCAAGGTATATGAAGATAAGGAGAGCTGGATCAGATTGATGAAGAATGGGATGAAGAAGGATTTCTCTTGGGGAAAATCAGCAAGGAGATATGTAGGGGTGTATCAGAAAGCTCTCAAAAAAAAACTTGTCGTTGATGTTTGAAACCGACCATTGTAGGTGCAGGCTACTTTTGTCACGGTGCGGGGTACCCTTACCCCGCACTTTTATGTTTCGAGGTGAGGGGACCACGAGACAATGGGCGATTTCACAGCTTAACGTTCATTACCCCCAGATCTTTTTATTCAGAACCGAAATCAGATCGTCTATCCTATACCTGGTTTGTTCCATGGAGTCTCTTTCCCGCAGGGTCACGGTCTCATCCTGGAGGGTTTGCGAGTCGACGGTGATGCCAAAGGGAGTGCCCGCCTCATCCTGTCGGCGATAGCGTCTCCCCACCGCACCGCTATCATCGTAGAACACATTAAAGTGGGGTCTTAACATCTTTTCGATCTTTTTGGCGATCTCCGGCATGTTATCCCGATTCACCAGAGGAAGGATGGAAGCTTTGATGGGGGCTATCTTGGGATCAAGTCTTAAAACCACTCTCTTTTCACCTTTCACTATCTCCTCATGGTAGCCATCAACCAGACAGACCAACATGGTTCGATCCACTCCGGCGGAGGTCTCTATTATGTATGGTATGAACCTCTCTTTGCTCTTTTCATCAAAATAGGAGAGATCTTTGCCGGTGGCTTGGCTGTGACGGGATAAATCGTAATCCGTGCGGTTATGAATCCCCTCGATCTCCTTCCAGCCAAAGGGAAAATTGTATTCGATATCATAGGCTGTCTTGGCGTAAAAAGCCAGCTCCTTTTTATCATGCTGATGAAACTTAAGATTCTCATCTTTGATTCCGATGGCAAGATACCATCTCATCCTCTCTTCCTTCCAGTATTCCAGCCACCTTTCATCATCTCTGGGATTGACGAAATACTGCATTTCCATCTGCTCGAATTCACGGGAGCGGAAGATAAAATTCCCCGGCGAAATCTCATTCCTGAAAGCCTTCCCTATCTGGGCGATGCCAAAAGGAATCTTCTGACGAGCAGGACCAATAACATTGAGAAAGTTCACATAGATTCCCTGAGCGGTCTCAGGACGGAGGTAGCACACCGAGGCCTCATCTTCAACCGGTCCCATATGGGTTTTGAACATCAAATTAAACCTCCTGGCCTGAGTGAGCTGGCCCCCGCAGGCCGGACAGATGAAACCTTCAATATCATCAGCCCTGAATCTCTGCTTGCATTTTTTGCAGTCCACCATGGGATCGGTGAAGCTTTCCACATGTCCCGAGGTCTCCCACACCTGAGGATGCATTAAAATGGCGGCGTCCACCCCCTCGATGTCGTCCCGATATTGAGTCATACACTTCCACCAGTAGTCCTTGATATTTCTTTTCATCTCCACCCCAAAAGGACCGTAATCCCAACAGCTGTTGATCCCGCCATAAATCTCTGAGGATTGAAAGATAAAACCTCTTCTTTTGCACAAAGAGACCAGCTTGTCCATCAGATCGGGTTCTCTCTTTTTGGCCACATCTCCTCCTTATTGTCTTTAAATTTTTCTCATCCTGCCTTGGGGCCCTCTCTGAAAATCAGCTTTTAAAAATTCAAATGTTTTCAAAGATTTTCCCCTTCCGGTATGATAGTCCAAAAGTGAAAGAATTCCATTGGTGATTTCCTTTAGGCGTTCCATTGGAATGTTATACGTATTTAGATCTTCGGTCTTTACCGATTGGAGTTTAAGTGCAGAGCCAACTGAACCTTTGGATAACCTAAGGTATGCTTGATCCGCTCTGGCACATCCTTTACAGATGATGCCTCCCTTTTCCGGACTGAACAACACAAATTTCTCCTTCACCGGCTTATTACAATTTATGCACCTATCGAACTTCGGCTTATATCCCAAAAGATGGGCTAATTTCAAAACATAGTAGCAGAAAAACTTCTCCAGCGAACTCTCCCGACAGCTTTCCATGAAGGTTAATATCTTCTGGGTCAATTCAAATACTTGAGGATTCGCTTCTTCGCCGGTGATAAGCCGATCCAAAAGCTCTAAAGAGGCAGAGGCAAAGACGTATCGATTCAAATCCTTATAAAGTGACCGATATGACCTTATCGTGTCGCTTGAGGATAAAAGATAAATCTCGGTGGTCTTCTTCTTGTAAAAGACGATCTGAATGTGAGAAAGGGTTTGAAGCGATCCAGCCAGCCTGCTTTTAGGTCTTCTGATTCCCTTGGCAACAACCTTGATCTTTCCATAATCCCTGGTGTATAAGGTGGCAATTTTTGAGGTGTCACCAAATTTCATACTCTTTAAAACGATGGCTTCGGTTTTGGTGATGCTCATGGAGATACCGAATCGGATGGAATGGGTGAGGTGGGACCTTCATCTTCATCCGGAAGATGAGATATGTTCCGGTGGATGATGCGGTATATCTTTTCCCCTTGCTTTATCATGCCCAATCTTTCTCTGGCTTGCTTTTCCAGATAGAACTCATCGAAGGAAAGCCTTCTTTTTTCAATTTCCAGATCGACGATTTCCGCATCAAGCCTTCTGGATTCCTTCTTGAGCATCTTTTTCTCTTCCCACAAGGAATGAATCTGAATGAATCCGTAGGGCCCAGAAAAGAAACGATAACTCAATAAGCCGCCGATCAAAACCCAAAGAATTTTCTTGACCATTTTCTTTTTGGCAACACTTCGTTTTTTGATCTTTTTGAAGAAATTGCTTTTCGGTGAAATTCTTTTCCTTCTTCTGGCCATGTGCGAATTCCCTCTGGTCAACCACGTTTCTTATGGGTGGTTGATAAATCTTTGAGCTAACGATGTCATACGCCTTTTTAAGCGTTTGGGAAGCAAAGACTTGTGATTGAGTTCTTTTATGGAATCAGATTTTACAAATAAAATCAAATTTTTTCCTCTTGACAAAGAGATTTTTAGACGTATTATATAAGTGATCTGAGATATTCAGAGATGGATGGCCCGTGAAGGGCCAGCGTGGAGAGTCCTGCCCAAAAAAGCGGGACTCTTCATTTAAGGAAAACCTTCCCATACCCAAAAATTCTTCCATTGTAAAAATGGCGATTGTATTTTAAGTTTATAGCTTTACTAATCTCTTTACCAAAACTCTCTGTAATGTGAGGTCTTATTTGATTTTCTGCTAATATCTCTTACTTTACAGGATGAGCCAAAGATCGGCAATCTGTAATCCTGCAATATTTGAATTTTTGGATTTTAGTTTAATTTCCTTGCTTGTTAAAACGCTTTGGAAAAAAGATGGTCCTCTAAACTGTGTTCCGTCATTATATGTTCGTCTATAAGCAGCTTTGAGTTGTCTATCCTCCGTGCCTCCGCGGCTTTCTGCCAATACATCTCCTTCTGCATTGTGGAAATGCAACCAGCCACAATACCGTTCCAGCATGGCAACCAAACAATAATGATAGGGATGAAAGGCGGCTTCTTGGTAACGTTCAATATGGGTTCTCTTATCGATGACTATCGAAATGGTTGTATAATCTTGCTCTTCGAGGAAACTAAGAAGATCGCGATTAAAGGCTTTTTCATTCACCGGATTCCTAAGACGCCAAAATGGACCCCGTTTATTTATTATATCACTCCTGTGTAGTATCACAGGCTCATCAGGATTATGTGGAAAATGTTTTTGCTTTAATTGCTCTAACTTGGGTTGGAAACTTGTTCTATAGATTTCGCCTTTAATAATACATCCTAAGAGACACAAATATCGTTTTGTGAGGTCTTGAATTTCGTGATAGGTGTGATCTCCAGATTCGTCTACATAAAGCCTACAGCGTAGTTTCAACTATTTCTCCAAGTTTTTCAGTTCTTGGTATTCGACTATATCCTTAAGGTAAGGATCGACATTATCTTGTCAAGTAGACTCCACCAAGCTTGACCCTCATATCTGTCATTCTAAATGTAAGGAAGAATCTAAAAAGACCCTTCCCTCAGGATGACATGCTTTTCAAAAATGAACTACCTCATATGTTGTGAAGACCCTTTTTTCCTAAAAATTGTGCTCTTTCGCCTAATTCTTCTTCGATTCTGAGGAGACGGTTATACTTGCAGATTCTATCGGTGCGGGAGGCGGAGCCAGTCTTTATCTGTCCGGCGTTGGTTGCCACCACCACATCGGCTATAGTTGTATCTTCAGTCTCACCGGAACGGTGAGAGACCACCGCGGTAAAGCCCGCCTTCTTTGCCATCTCAATAGCATCCAGGGTCTCGGTTAAGGTTCCAATTTGGTTGAGCTTAATCAAAATTGAGTTGGTGGCTTTAAGCTGGATTCCCTTTTCCAATCTTCTCATATTGGTGACGTAAAGGTCATCTCCCACGATTTGAACCTTCTTTCCCAGCCTCTGATTTAACTTAACCCATCCATCCCAATCATCCTGAGCTAAGCCATCCTCGATAGAAATGATGGGGTATTTGTTTACTAAATTTTCATAAAAGTCGATCATCTCATCGGAGCCAAGCCTTTTGTTTTCTGAGCTAAGCACATATACCTTTTTATCCTCATCATAAAATTCTGAGGCGGCAGGATCCAGCGCCAAAAAGACTTCTTCTGCTGGCTTATACCCAGCCTTCTCAATCCCCTGCAAGATTACCTGAAGCGCCTCCTCGTTGGAACTTAGGTTGGGCGCAAATCCTCCTTCATCTCCCACCGCTGTATTGTAGTTTTTCTTCTTCAACACGCTTTTGAGATTATGAAAGATTTCTGCTCCCATTCTCAAAGCTTCCTTGAAGCTGGATCCACCCACCGGCACGATCATGAACTCCTGCAGATCCACATTGTTGTCCGCATGGGATCCCCCATTCAGAATATTCATTTGGGGGACCGGGAGTATCTTGGAATTAACTCCCCCTATATACTGATACAAGGGCAGATCGCAATAAAAAGCGGCAGCCTTACAACAGGCAAGGGAAACGCCCAGAATGGCATTTGCACCAAGGTTGCTTTTGTCCTCTGTGCCATCCAGGTCGATCAAGAATCTATCTAAGGTAACTTGATCCAAAGCGTCCAGCTCATTATCCAGAAGCTTCGGGGCGATCACCTCATTCACATTTTTCACAGCCTTGGTCACCCCTTTGCCCAGATAGCGGCTTGGATCTTTATCTCTCAGCTCCAACGCCTCGTGCTCACCGGTGGAAGCACCAGAGGGAACAGCCGCCCGACCAAAGGATCCATCCTCCAGAACTACATCCACCTCCACCGTGGGATTTCCGCGAGAATCAAGAATCTCCCGAGCTTGACATCCGATGATTGCCGGCATACTCCTTACTCCCTTCTTTATGGTTAGAGAGGTCTTTTCCGTTTCAACATAATCTAACCCAAAGAAGATTTTTTTCAACAAAAAAATTGAGGTGATCAGAAAATGGACCACCCCGGCTGATAGAAGCACCTTTCTTGGAAAGATAAAATCCTCAAATCCGATTCGAGCGAACGGTTAACCCTCCTTACCTGAAAGGAAGGGGAGTAAGAATCCAAACGCTTAAATGCAAAAAGGCGAGAGGGGTCTCTCGCCTTGCTAAGAGAAAAAATTGATTTTAACTCTCTTACTTCTTTACCGCTGCCTCTTTTTTCTCCTTTTTCTCATCTTTGTTAGCTGGAAGACCTTTTTCCTCTCTCTCCCTTCTTTTGTATGATTCACTACGATAGTCGGTGATGTAAAACCCATTCCCCTTGAACAGAAGTCCTCCGCCGCCGGAGATTATTCTTTTAACCTTTCCTCCGCAAACGGGACAAATCTTAACCGGCTCATCGGTTATCTTTTGGAATTTCTCAAACTGATGATGACACTTTTCACATTCATATTCATAAGTCGGCATCTTTCTGCTCCCTGGATGTTTTAAAAAAGTTAAACACTACTTTCAGCTATCGACGATTATCGCGTCTTTGGTAGCCTTTAATCAGAACTTATTTGTTACGTATCTTTTTCATCACTATTTGATAATTCCTCCGCTTAGAGAGACCCACAGACTTCAGCCTGCGAAATTAACCTTGCAACTTCATGCATGGGCTCTTTTAAATGTGTGCTGTCCCCAGAACGCCTTGGCAAGGTTGAAAGCCTTGACTTATATATATGGGCTTATGAGCTTGTTAGAACAGCTTAATGCTGATCTTTCCAAAAATGGATCGAAATTTATGGGGGGCGGGAACTTATCCCGCCCCATTTCACCCGCCAAGCAGTTAATTTACCACCTCGTAGTCTGCATCCACCGGCTCGTCCTTTCCGCCTTTCTTTTCCTCAGACTTATCGGTCTGCGTGGTTGTTCCTTGTGTTCTTGCTCCTGCGCTTGTCTGTGCCTGCTGATACATTTTGCCAGCAGCTTGGTGCCACATGGTGGTAAGCGCTTCGGTGGCTGACTTTATCTCATCTAAGTCATTTCTTTTCAAAGCCTCTTTAACTCTGGCCACCGCTGCTTCCACCTTGGCTTTGGTATCGGAATCCAGCTTATCTCCGTATTCACGCAATCCCTTCTCGGTCTCATATACTAGCTGGTCGGCTCGGTTTCTTGTATCCACCTCCTCGCGTTTCTTTTTATCCTCAGCCGCGTGCAATTCCGCATCCTTAATCATCTTCTGAATCTCCTGCTCGGTCAATCCACTGGATGCTTCGATCCGAATGCTCTGTTGCTTGCCGGTGGCCTTATCCTTGGCAGAGACGTTCAAGATGCCATTGGCGTCTATATCGAAGCTCACCTCGATTTGTGGCACTCCTCTGGGTGCCGGTGGTATGCCATCTAAGTGAAATCTGCCGATGGTTTTGTTATCGATGGCCATGGGTCGCTCGCCCTGAAGCACATGAATCTCCACGGAAGTTTGATTATTTTCCGCCGTAGTGAATATCTCGGCTTTGCGAGTGGGTATGGTGGTATTTCTCTCGATCAGCTTGGTGAAAACGCCACCCAAGGTCTCAATACCCAGCGAGAGAGGAGTAACGTCCAGAAGCAACACATCCTTCACGTCACCTGCTAAAACTCCTCCTTGGATGGCGGCCCCCACAGCTACCACCTCGTCCGGATTCACTCCTTTATGGGGCTCTTTGCCAAAAAGTTCTTGCACCGTCTGTTGAACCTTGGGCATACGGGTCATCCCACCCACCAGGATCACCTCATCTATGTCGGAGACGGACAGACCCGCATCCTTTAGAGCTTGCCTGCAGGGCTGGATTGTTCTCTGAATCAAGTCGTCCACCAGTTGTTCTAACTTGGCTCGAGTTAAGGTCAGATTCAGATGTTTCGGTCCAGAGGCATCCGCCGTGATAAAGGGAAGGTTGATGGTGGTCTCCATGGTGGTGGAAAGTTCGCATTTTGCCTTCTCCGCCGCTTCCTTCAATCTCTGTAAAGCCATTGGGTCCTTGGAGAGATCTATCCCCTCCTGTTTCTTAAATTCCGATATGATCCAATCGATCACCCTTTTATCGAAGTCGTCTCCTCCCAGATGAGTATCTCCGTTGGTGGACTTCACCTCGAAAACTCCTTCTCCGAGTTCAAGGATGGAGATGTCAAAGGTTCCACCACCCAGGTCGTAAACTGCAATCTTTTGATCTTTCTTTTTATCCAGCCCGTAAGCTAAGGAGGCTGCGGTAGGCTCGTTGATGATCCTTTTCACATCCAATCCCGCGATCCGCCCTGCGTCTTTGGTTGCCTGTCTCTGGCTGTCGTTAAAATAGGCGGGCACGGTGATGACCGCTTGGGTTACCTTGTGACCCAGATAATCCTCAGCGGTCTGCTTCATCTTCTGCAAAACCATGGCAGATATCTCAGGAGGCGAATATTCTTTCCCCCGTATTTCCACCCTGGCATCACCGCTAGGTCCTTCCACCACCTTGTAGGGAACTGTCTTTATCTCCGATGCCACCTCCTTATATTTTCGCCCCATGAATCTTTTGATGGAAAAGACCGTATTGTCCGGATTGGTGATAGCCTGCCTCTTAGCCACCTGACCCACCAATCTTTCGCCGGTTTTGGTGAAAGCCACCACCGAGGGGGTAGTTCTGGACCCTTCAGCGTTTTGAATAACCACCGGATTTCCTCCCTCCATCACCGCCACACACGAGTTGGTGGTTCCTAAATCTATTCCAATAATTTTGTTCATCTTCATCACATCCTTTCATCTTCATTTGAATCCTGCTAATTTTTTAATTATGATAAAGCCTGTTTCTACTGCCTGAAAGGGGCGATGAAACAGGCAACCTTTTTCTGAGGCTTGAGGGAGGAGTAAAACTCCTCCCTCAAAGGATTCCCTTATTCGATGCTGATCGGGATCTCCTTCGGCTTGACCTCCTCGGTCTTGGGCAAGGTGATGTTCAACACCCCATCCTTGTAGGTGGCTTTGATCTTATCGGTCTTAACCGAGGTCGGCAAGGTGAAGGAACGACAGAAGGCACCATAACTTCGCTCTATCCTGTGGAAGTTGGCATCCTTCTCCTCCTTCTCCTGCTTTTTCTCACCCTTCAAGGTGAGGACGTTGTCCTGAATGGATATCTTCACGTCTTCCTTTTTCATTCCGGGGATCTCTGCCTTGATGACCACATCATCCTTGGTCTCAGCCACGTCGACGCTGGGAGTCCATGCTCCCTCGGGCCATTCAGGTCTGCTCACCGAACGACCGAAGAAGTCGTCAAAAAGCCGATTCATCTCCTCCTGAATGTTTACCAGATCCCTAAAAGGTCTCCATCGTGTGATAGCCATATTTCATCCCTCCTTTCATATGTTTACCTTCGCCAAGTTTCACTTTACCTTTAGTTTTATCTTTTTTATAAAGTTAATTCGCAATAATCGTGCCAAAATTGAACAGCTTAGTTAAGTCCTTATAATTAAAAGGGTTAGCGAAAGCAAAGATTTTATTATGCAGAATTTACCTGTCAATTTGACAATAGAATTGAAAAAATGACAATACATGTGCCATCGTGACACTCAAAATTGACAGATCGATCCACTTTTCTCGATCTTTTAAGCCTTATCAATAAGAGCTTCAGTGTAAGTCATCTCAGAATAGTAAAAACTTTCAAAACATAAAACTGATCTTCTTACCGGCAAGAGTTAATTTTTTATGCTCTGCGCTCTCAGGCGAAACTCAAAAACTCTTCTGGAAAGGCAAAAGAAATAAGTTCCTACGCTTCACCTGTACGAGTCTTGATCCTGTTTTGTATCCAAAGGGGCTGTTGCCCAACTGTGAAGGCAGGTCCGAAGGCCCGGCCCTATGGTTGTTAATTTGGTCTCTCCTATAGGGGCGAGAATTTATCCGTCCCAACAATTTGATTTCGGCAACAGCCCCCAAAGTTATATTGACAAGCAAAAATTTTTCACTTTATTGGGTGTAGGAAAGAAGCTTTGAGAAAGAGAAATGGTCGACAGGAAAATATCACATTACGAGATTCTTGAAAAACTGGGCGAGGGTGGGATGGGTGTGGTATACAAGGCTCAGGATACAAAGTTAGACCGTCTGGTGGCCATCAAGTTCCTTCCGCAACATCTGACTTCTGACTCTGTGGAAAGGGAAAGATTTGTGCACGAAGCTAAAGCGGCTTCAGCTTTGAATCATCCCAATATTACCA
>JAOZNS010000214.1 GCA_029933635.1 Candidatus Zixiibacteriota bacterium
TGGGTCAAACCAGAGCTTATTTAAGGGGTTCAACTTGCAAGAGACAGAAATTAGCAGCTCTTTTGGAGAAAAGCCAAAAAATAAAAAAACTCCCCCACCAGATGCACCAGAACCACCAGTTCCACCAAGATCGAGCGGGGGTTAAGACCCCGTCCGATCAATGGGGCAGGGCATTTAGCCCTGCCGAAGAAGTTAAGGTAAACACAGGTTTTCCGCCCATATTCTCGTCTAAAGACAAGATCGAATGACTCGGTATGGGCACCGATAAAAAAAGCTTCCCCCTCTGTGGAGGGAAGCCTTTTCCCTTTGTTGAAAAAGGAGGACTAATACATATCGCCGTATCCGCCACCGGGAGGTGAAGGAGCGGCTGGTTTTTTCTCCTCTGGTTTTTCTGCCACCAGGGCTTCGGTGGTAACCAGAAGCGATGCGATGGAGGCGGCGTTCTCCAAAGCTATCCTGGTCACCTTTGTGGGGTCTATCACCCCTGTGCTCATCAGGTCCTCGTATTTTTCTGTCTCCGCGTTGAATCCAAAAGCCCCGTTTTTTTCCTTTACCTTATTGACCACGATCGACCCTTCCACCCCTGCGTTCTCAGCGATCAAGCGAATGGGCTCTTCTAAGGCTTTTTTCACGATCAAGACGCCTATCATCTCGTCCCCATTCAGCTTCAACCTGTCCAGAGCCGGGATAGACCGCAGGAACGCCACGCCACCTCCGGGGACTATTCCTTCCTCAACCGCAGCCCGAGTGGCATGCAATGCATCCTCCACCCTGGCTTTCTTCTCCTTCATCTCCGTCTCGGTGGCGGCTCCCACATTGATGACCGCTACTCCTCCAGCCAGCTTGGCTAATCTCTCCTGAAGCTTCTCTTTGTCATAATCGGAGGTGGTCTCCTCTATCTGCTTTTTGATCTGATTGACCCTTCCCTTGATGTCCTCAGTTTTTCCAGCGCCTTCCACGATGGTGGTGTTTTCTTTATCAACGGTGACCCTTTTAGCTCTTCCAAGATCGGAGACCACGGTATTTTCTAACTTGAATCCTAACTCCTCGGAGATTACCTTTCCGCCAGTTAGGACTGCGATATCCTCCAGCATGGCTTTTCTTCTGTCTCCGAAGCCAGGAGCCTTAACCGCACACACCTTGAGGGTTCCTCTGAGCTTATTTACCACCAGAGTGGCTAACGCCTCTCCTTCCACCTCCTCGGCGATGATAAGAAGCGGCTTGCCCATCTGAGCGATCTTCTCCAGGATGGGCAAAAGATCTTTCATCACCGAAATCTTCTTGTCATGAATCAAAATGTAGGGCTCCTCCAAGACCGCCTCCATGCTATCTGGGTTGGTGATGAAATATGGGGAGAGATAGCCCCGATCAAACTGCATTCCTTCAACCACTTCCAGTTCGGTCTTGGTGGTTTTAGCTTCCTCCACGGTTATCACCCCATCCTTGCCCACTTTGTCCATGGCATCGGCGATTAAGTCACCGATGGATTTGTCGTTGTTTGCAGAGATGGCACCTACCTGGGATATTTCTGTTTTGCCCGGCACCGGCTTGGAGATTTTCTTAATCTCCTCCACCACCGTCTCCACCGCCTTCTCTATCCCTCTTTTCAGCGCCATGGGATTGGCTCCAGCGGTAACGTTTTTCAATCCCTCGCGAAAGATCGCCTGAGCTAAGACTGTTGCAGTGGTGGTTCCATCTCCTGCCACGTCAGAGGTTTTGGAGGCAACCTCCTTAACCATCTGGGCACCCATGTTCTCGAAGGGATCCTCTAACTCCACCTCCTTGGCAACGGTCACGCCATCCTTGGTCACGGTGGGAGAACCCCATTTCTTATCCAGCGCCACGTTTCTTCCCTTGGGACCTAAGGTTACCTTTACCGCATCCGCCAACTTATCAATCCCCCTTTTTAATTTCTCCCTTGCTTGAGTATCAAATTCCATTATTTTGGGCATATCCATCGACCTCCCATCTTTTTTAAGTTCTTCTCCTAAAACTTGATCTTTATTTATTATCCCACAATCGCTAAGATATCGCTTTCTCGCATTATCAGATATTCTACATCATCAATGGTCACCTCAGTTCCCGAATACTTTCCATAAAGAACCCGATTGCCTTTCTTAACCTCCATGGGGATCTTTTTCCCATCCTCAGTTACTCTTCCCGGACCCACTTCTATTATCTCCCCCTGTTGAGGTTTTTCCTTGGCCGTATCCGGGATAATTATACCGCCTTTTTTCACCTCCTCCTGCTCCAATGGCTTAATTAACACCCTGTCTGCCAAAGGCTTAACCTGCATAGCGTACCTCCTTTTTTGAGAGTTAAACAAAATTGTGGTTATTTGTTAAATGCTTGTTAGCACTCTACGTTTGAGAGTGCTAAAGAGTTTGCAAAAAATTTTGTTCACTTCTATAAATCTACCAAGAAGGTCTCCCAAGTTACTAGGTGAAGAGTAGGCACGAATATAAGCTTCGCCTCCTTTTTTGTCAACTATTTTTTTCTTAAATTTTTTACCCTCAAATATATTCTTTTTAATCCCTCCAGGGTCAAAGTTGGATTGATCCGTTCAATGGTTTTTGATTCCTTCGCAACCAATTCCGCCAATCCTCCTGTGGCCACCACGGTGGGCTTTCTCTTTTCTTTGTACTGACTTTTCAACTCCTGCCTTATTTTATTCACCAGACCGTCTATCTGTCCCACAGAACCGAAAACGATTCCCGACCTTAAACTTTCATCCGTGTTTTTCCCAATAGCCCTTTGTGGTTTCTTTAAGCTAACTTTAAAGAGTTGAGCGGCTCTTTTAAACAGGTTCAAGGAGGAGGTCTCAATCCCCGGGGCGATGGCTCCTCCCAAATATTCTCCCTTCTCTGAGATTACATCGAAGGTGGTGGCGGTTCCTAAATCGACCACGATGGTGGGACCACCATAAATCTGATAAGCCGCCACCGCATTGGCGATTCTATCTGCTCCCACCTGGGAGGGATCGTCATACAGGATCTTGATCCCCAAAGGAAGTTTCCAGTCAATCAGAAGGGGATCAACTTTCAAGAACTTTTTGCACATCTGTTGGTAAATGGTGGTAAGAGGAGGAACAACCGAACAGATTATCACATCCTTAACCTTTCCGTAAGCCGGGAAAAGTTGTTTTACCAAAATCCCACATTCGTCTACCGTTAATGCGTGATTGGATGCTATTCGAAAGTATTCGGATAATTTATTCTTCTGAAACATTCCTAATACTGTATGGGTATTTCCGATATCAATGGCTAAAAGCATGTTGGAATCCTCAATTGTAGATACGTTTTGGAAAGATAGTTTCCTTTTAATCTTCCCTAAATCCCCTCCTTAAAAAGGAGGGGACTTTCTGTCCCCTCTCCTTTTTGAGGAAAGGGTTAGGGAGAGGTCATTTAAAAATCACATCACCGTGACTTCACCGGCGGTCACCACCCTTCTCCCCCTTGTTGTTTTAATCACCAAAGAGCCATATTCGTCAATATCTTCTGCTTTTCCTTCTATTTTCTCCTTGCCGAGCTTCACCGTCACCTTCCGGTTTAGAAGGGAGGAGAACTTTCTTATTAACTGGCGTTGCGAAGTCAATCCCTTCTTTTTGAAGTAGAGATAAAGGTTCTCGAACCTTTCCAGAAAAGAGGTCAAAAGGTTTATTCTGGATACCTCCTTTCCCCACTCCATCCTTATAGAGGTGGCGATTGCGGACAGTCTTTTTGGAAAATCTGAGGGTCGATGATTTACGTTTACTCCTATCCCGGCTATTACGAAATTTATGCGGTCCAGCTCGGCAGAAAGCTCCAGAAGTATCCCTCCCACTTTTCGGCCATTCAAAAGGCAATCGTTGGGCCATTTGATCTTGGCATCCAATCCGGTTAGATCATTGATTGTTTGAGCCAAAGCCAGCCCAGCACAGATGGAAAGACCTGGGGCCTTAAAAGGTGGGATGTCCGGACGCAAAATTAAGCTTATCCACAAGCCCAACTTGGGTGGAGAATACCAGCTTCTTCCCATTCTCCCCCTACCCCTTGTCTGTTTATCTGCCACGATAAGGGTGCCCTCGCTGGCTCCATTTTCTGCCAGCCTGAATGCCAATTGATTGGTGGATCCTAAGGTCCGGTAGGAAAGGATCTCCTTCCCCAGAACCTCGCTCTTTAGATTCTTTTTTATTTCACTTGATAGAAGCAGATCTGGCGATTCCATCAATCTATAACCTTTCCCTTTCTCGGATAGGATTTTAAAATCCCATCTTCTTAATTCCTTGATTGCCTGATAAACCACGTAAGGGTGAACTCCTATTCTTTCTGCAAGCTCCTTAGTGCTCAAAAAGGTATGGTGATTTTTTTGTAAAAGCTCTGCCAGTTCTTCCTCAGTGCTCTGCATGCTTCTTTTCATATAACGTCCACTATTAAATGGTTAAGCATGTCGGCTGGAGCTAAAGCCATATATAAATCTTAGGTAGCGTATCGAAATTTTGTTGCTAATTTTGGTTTTGGGTTACTTTAAGTTCTT